>DATLZR010000029.1 GCA_035573895.1 Blastocatellia bacterium
GGGGAGGTGAAAGGCGAGGAAGAAGGCCAGCCACTTCCAGCGGGTTTCCCGCCATTCCTTCCAGATGAGGGCGCGTCTCATGGCGCGTGTCATTGACGTGCCCCTTCGGAGGTGGTCGCCATGATCGTCTCCACGAAAATCTCTTCGAGCGTGAGCGACTCGACGTCGAGAGGAACAATGCCTCGGTCCTGGAGCGCTTGCAGGATCGCTTCGCTGAAATCTCTGACGATGATCCACTCGTCTCCGTTGACCGACTCGCGCCGAAGGAATCCCGGCACATCGGTGGAGGAGATGGTTCTGCCGTTTGTGCGGCATCGGATCTTCCGCACCGATTCTTTGAGCCATTTGATCGGCGCGGCCAGCAGAAGTCTCCCCTCGTGGAGAATGCCCACGTGATCGGCGACTTTCTCGACTTCTTCCACAATATGTGAGGAAAAGAGGACGGTTTGTTGCGACTCCGTTCTTTCGCCGAGAATGTGAGTGGTGAAATCTCGCCGGACGATAGGATCGAGACCGGTCGTCGGCTCATCCAGGAGAAGGAGTTCGGGATTGAACGAAAGGGCCAGGGTGAGAGCGAGCCGCGCCCGGTTCCCCCGGGAGAGTTCTCTCACTCGCTTGCTCAGGGGGAGATTGAAGCGTCGGACGAGGGCGGAGGCTTTCTCATCGTCCCAGGTCGCATGAAACGCTCGGGTGAAATGAATGATCTCGCGGACGGTCATCCACTCGTAGAGGTAATGATGTTCGGCGACGTAGCCGACGCGCTCGCGCAGCTTGATGCACTCGCCGTCGAGCGGGTGTCCGAGGATTCGTATCCTGCCTCGCGTCGGTTTGAGATGCCCCATGAGCAATTTCAGCAGGGTGGATTTGCCGGAGCCGTTGGCTCCGAGCAGACCGAAGATGGATCCCCTCGGCACCTGAAGGGTGACCGACCGGAGGGCCTCGACCGAGCCAAATGTGCGCCAGAGGTTCTCCGTCTCGACGGCGTATGGGCGATTCTCCTCACGGACAGTCACGGTTGTCGGCGAATCCAGTTGCTGGTCGTGTGCCGTCTGCCGGTTGGCTCGGGCTGACGCCAGGAACCAGCCCGGATCATTTCTTCGTCGAAGGGGGGCCGATATGAATGTGCGCGCCGGTAGCGGACTGCGGAACCTGGCCGGTGAAGGCGATGTAGGGAATCCCGCGTTCGCTGAGGAAACGGATCACCCATTGTCCGGCTTCGCTTTCGGGATGAAGTGCGACATCAATGCGTCCGTGATGATTCAGACCGAGGCGATCGTGCGTCGGCGTTTGCCCGTAGGCGCTCACGGGAAGATCGGTGTGGAATCGTATTTTGAACTCGCGGAGCAATGTCGAAAAGTCCTCGTTCGTCCAGGAGCTTCGGCCGGCGGATCGGCTCACCCGGGTGATGAGGGGATGGGGAGAAGGAGAAGAGGGTTCTCCGTCCGCAGCGCGAGCTTTTGCCAGGTAGTCCTTGGCCCGCTCGACGACCTCGCGCGCCAGGGCGACGACCTCTTGCACTGCTGCCAGGCGAAGGCGGGCCTGCTCGGCATCGGATTCAGCTTTCTCCAGGTCCTGTCGGGCCACGACTCCGTAAGCGGCGAGCGCGCGATATTTCTTCACAAGCTCCTCGGCTCGGATGACCTCCGTTTCCGCCTGGGAGAGATCGCGCTCCGCGTTCTCCCGTTGAATTTCAGCGAGGCGAAGGCGCACCGTGGCGTCGGCCACGATCGCCTCCTTTTGAGCGGAGGTTGATGATGGAAGGGCGCTCACCAGCGCCATGAGCATGACGGCTTTCCCGACGCGTCCCATTCTCCTCCTCGTCTGAAAGAGCCCCCATTTTAGCACAGCTTGCCGGCGGACCGAAAAGCTCAGGCGCTTGCGGGCGAGATATTCTTGAGATTGTTCCAGAAGCTGAGGCGGTACTGGAGCAGCGTTTTATGAACCTGTCGGGGGGTGATCCCGCCGATTTTCTCCGACAGGTGTTTGTGCAATCCCATCTCCGGGGGCTCACTCTGCTTGAGGTAGTCGTTATAGGCGGCGATGATCTGTGCCCGTTGTTCGTCGGTCACATCGGGATCAGCCGTGAGGCTCTTGCGCCACTCGTGTAATTTCTCCAACCACCACCAGACGCGCCCGACATCCAGTTGGAGTTCTCGAGCAGCCGTCTCCGCAATAGCACGAGCGTCGTCCTGTCCCTGAGCCAGCTCGCGCCAGTAGATTTTTTCGATGTCGAAATTGGTCCGTCGCAGCCGTTCATGCTGAAGGTAGTTGCGGACGACATCCGCCACGAGATTGTACGGCAGGCCGAGAAGCGCGGCGATTTTCTTCCGTCGCCCTTCGGGGGGACGCTCGTTCCGTGCGACCATGGCGCGATACATTTCTTCCACCCGGGCTCGCTGCTCGGGCGTGAGCGACATGGGCTTGGGCGGATGGGCGCGCCGCGGACGCAGTTTTTTCATTGTGGCGCGTGCCGCCTTGGGCCGACCCGGTCGCGCGCCGCGTCCTTTCTGGTCGCGCGGTCCAAGATGCTGGCGCCGGATCGGCTCCGCCTCATTCTGGTAGCGCGGCAGGCCCGGTCGTGCATGCGGACGGCCTCGATGGGGAGGCGACGGCGCCGGAGGGACAGAGCGGGATTGATATCGCGGCGGCGGGCTCTCCTCGATAACGGGTGGTACCGCCGTGCGCAAGCGAGCGTCTGCCGAGGAGAGGTCTTCCGGCCCCGGGCTCCCCGACGGCGACGTGGGTTTCTTAATGAGTCGGGGACGTGGGGGCGGGGCGGATGATTCTCGGGGCGGCTGTTTTTTCATCGTCCTTCTCCTTGATCACGCTTTCCTTCCGGCTCGTTTCCCAGTCTCATCTGACAACGTTCGACCTTCACCCGGTCGCGCTATATGATAGCATCACGCTCCGATTTGCCCAAGGACAGAGGGTGTGTGCACTCGCGATCCGTTTTTCCTGTCACCGGCGTCTGTGATTTCTCCCCATGGTACACTCATCGCCATGATGGGTCGGATCTCACTCCCGTTTGCCGCTTGCTCATCGCGTCTCTCTGTCGTAGCCTTATGACAGGCGGAAACAATGATCGCATGGTGGTGGCCACGACGAGAGTCATTTTTCACGCAATCCGCCGCCGCGGTGCTCGTGGCGGTGATGATTCTCCCGGGACCGGTGATCGGACAGAAGCGGCTGGAAAAATTCGTCAACGATAAACATCGGGTCTCGCTCTATTATTCCCCCGATGTGTGGAATTTCCAGCTCCAGAGTAGTCCGCGCAGCGATCTCGCCGTCTTCACGGCGAAGGGCGATCCCGAGGCCGTGGCTGTGCTCAACATGTTCGATCGGGTTCCGGGCTTCACGCTCACCCCACGTCAGCTCTACGAGATGGACAAAGCCTCGCTTCAAAGCATCTTCGGCGGCATGGAGATCCTCGATGAGCGCATGCTCACCCTCGGAGGAGCCAGCGCTCATCTGGTCGTCTTTGACGGCAAAGAGAAGCGCGTTATTCGGTACACCATCGTCCATCAGGGCTACGTGTACCTGCTGGGATATTTTGCTCCCAAGGAGAGACATGCGACTTATCTGAGCGATTTCAAAACGATGGTGGATACCTTCGCCATTGATGGGCTGACGACTCGCGCTCCCGTTCCCCCGATTGATCCCGCGGTGAGCGCACCCCCAGCCCCCTCGATGGCGCTGGAGATTTCCACCCGCCCGCGAAAAGTTTTCCTCGAGCAAATCGGCGACAGTGTGACCTGGCATTATCATCTGGTCGTCAAGAATCCGACATCGGTGGAGGTCGAACTCCAGGGAGCCTTGCTCAAACTCATGAGTGGGACGCGGGTGGTCGAGGACGTGAAACTCGATGCGGAGATGCTCAGGCAATCGGTTCGGACGGAAACGACGCGTATTCCTCCGGGGGGAGAAATCGTTTTGCTTAATAATGCCGAGCGCCGCCCGGCCAGCATGCGCATTGACCGCGTGGAATATGCCCTGCAGTTTCGTCTAGCGGGGGATCGCCTCTACCAGCAGGTGATTTCCATTCCGCTGCTCTCCTATCGTCAGAAGACCTCCCTCATGTTGCCCTTCAATGGAACCTGGCGCGTCGTTCAGGGACACGACATCTTTGAGGGTCACCGCCAGGCCGCCGACGGGCAAGCGTTCGCCTACGATTTCGTCTATGAAGTGGAGGGGCGCGACCGACGACCGACCTCGTCCTCATCTCGCAAGCCCGCTCTGGAAGATTTTTATGCCTATGGCCGGAAGGTTCGGGCTCCCGCCGATGGGCGTGTTGTCCGGGCCGTTGATGGCATAGAGGATGGTCCGCCCACGCTCACCCGTCCGCCCTTTGTCACGCCGCCAGCAAATAATCCCTATAGAATCCTCGGCAATTATGTTGTGCTTGATCACGGCAACGGCGAGTACAGCCTGCTGGCTCATCTGAAAAAGGGGTCGCTGACGTTCAAGGTGGGCGATCTGGTCAAAAAGGGGCAGATTCTCGGCGAGTGCGGCAATTCGGGAAACTCCACCCAGCCGCATATCCATTATCAACTGATGGATGGGCCGGATCATTTCAAGAGTCTCGGCTTGCCGGTGAGATTTTCTCGCTATCGGTCCCGACTGAACGAGAGAGAAGTGGAGGTGGCTGTTGGCACTCCGGTCGTGAGGGAACTGGTGGAGAATCTCGTCCCGCCAACTCCGCCCAAGCCGTCCCCGCGTCTGCGAAAGGCTCCACGCACGAAGGCCTCCGCACGTTCCGTTCCCTCGCGCCGACGAACGCAGCGACGATGAGACTTTGACCGGGGAGGGCGGCCTCTCCTGTTGCCCTCGCGGGAGGTGGTGTAGAATAAGGCCGCTTTTCACGGCAGACAACCGGAGAGGGAGATGCGCGATGGCCAGTGCGTTTTTGGATGTTCTGGAAAAAGAGGTGATGCTCGCCGACGGGGCGATGGGGACGATGCTGCTGGCGCGGGGCATTGATGTCAAAGCCCTCATGGAGCAAAATCTCACCAACCCCGATCTCATCCGGAGCATCCACCTCGACTACATTCGGGCGGGAGCGCGACTGATCGAAACGAACACGTTCCTGGCGAATCGGCTGAGGCTGGCCGAATACGGATTGGAGCACGATCTGGAAGCGATCAATCGGGCGGGCGTGCGCATCGCCCGCGAGGCGGTGGCAGAAAGCGGCGAGCGAGTCTTTGTTGCCGGTTCGGTGGGACCGCTTGGCGCGCTCGTCAAACCCTACGGCAATCTCAGTCTGACTGATCTGGCCGCCGCCTACACGGAGCAGATGGCGATTCTCGTTGACGAAGGCGTGGACGTTCTCATTATCGAGACGCATCCCAGCCTGCTGGAGGCACTGGAAGCCGTTCGGGCCGCCAAAACCGTCTCGCCGACGACGCCGATCATCGCCCAGATGACGTTTCTCGAAGATGGTCGGTCGAAATTCGGCGACGATCTGCGTCGCTCACTGGAGGCCCTGGCGGCTGCCGATGCCGATGTCGTGGGCGTCAATTGCAGCGGGCCGCAGATGACCTATGACATCCTCTATGAGTTCCTCTCCACGACCGATCTTCGCGTCTCGGTGATGCCTAATGCCGGATTGCCCCAGTTCATCGGTGGACGCACGATCTATTTGTCCTCTCCCGAGTATCTGCGGGAATATGCCCGTCGCTTCGTTGAAGCGGGAGCCAATATTGTCGGCGGCTGCTGCGGCACCACCCCCGAACATATTCGGGCGATGGCGACCGTTGTTCAGAATCAGGTTCCCCGCCGCCGTCGCGTCCGTTCGAGTGTGACCGTCGTCGCCGAAGCGACGGGTATGGTCGAACCGGAAATGCAACGGCTTCAAACGCCCTTTCGGGAGAAACTCGGCAAACAGCTCGTCGTCACCGTCGAGGTGAATCCGCCCAGGGGATTGACCTTGGGTCCGCTGCTTGATGCCGTGCAGGCGCTCACGCGGCTCGGCGTGGATGCCTTCAGTGTGACGGATCATCAACTCGGTGGCATCCGATTATCGAGTCTGGCGCTGGCTCATCTCCTTCAAGGACGCACGGGACGGGAAGTCATCCTCCAGTATGCCTGCCGCGATCGCACTCTGGCGACCATTCATTCGGACCTGCTGGGCGCGGCGGCGCTCGGTATCCGAAACATTCTCGCCCTGACGGGGGAGGCCCCAAGCGGGGGCGAACTGCCGCGTCTGCCCGCCGCGCATGAGGTGAATGCGACGGGCCTGGTGAAGATCCTCGACAGCTTCAATCATGGATTTACCATGACGGGAGCAGCCATCGGCCCGGCAACGGATTTTCTGATCGGCGTCGCGGTCAATCCGGCCGCCGACGATCTGGAGGCTGAAATGGAGCGGCTTCATGAGCGCCTCGAAGCGGGAGCCCACTTCGCCCAGACGCAGCCGATCTATGATCTCGATCTGTGTCGGCGGTTCTTGGACCGCTGTCGCTCACTCCGCGTGCCGGTTCTCGTCACGGTGCTTCCCCTCAAGAGCTGGCGTCACGCCGAATTTCTCCATCACGAAGTGCCCGGCATCACCATTCCCGAAGCCATTCGCGATCGCATGCGTCGGGCCGAACCGGATGCTCTGGCCGAAGGACTGGCGCTCGCTGCGGAATTCGTCGAGCAGCTTCGCGCCGATGTGGCGGGCATTCACATCATGCCTCCCGGCGAGAAGGTGGAGGTCATTGCCCCTCTGGTGGAAGTCTGCTCGGGGAAATCGGTCGGGTTGTCAAGCTCGGCGAAATGACAAGGGGGTGGCCCGATTAGGATTCCGTCTCGCCTGACGACTCAGTGGGCGACGGTTTGATCTTCATGGTCACGAATTCCACTGCCTCTGCCGCGAGGCGAACGGCGTCTGCGGCTGCTGCCTGCGTATAGACGCGAGCCGGGATACTATCGGGAAGGCTGTGGGGGTACCGGGTCGGCACATAATAGCCGTCGAGGATCGCCCAGGTTTTACCTCTCTCAGCGAACTCGGGATCGTATTCCGACGCCCGGCTGCACAGACGTTCAACCGAATGTCCCGTGACCACCGGCTCCCCTTGAGCGTAGAGGAACGCTTTGAGTGCCTTCTCAGCAATCTGCTGGGCGAGAAAGCAAGCGATATGGTAACCTCCTTCCGCTGCCAGCATCGTCGCCCATTTCAAATCTTCCTTTGCTTGTTCCAACCAACGGAGACCTTCCTCTTCAGGAGTTCTTTGCATAAACGACGATTCCTTCCTTCAACACATGCCGGATGAACGGCGTCCGTTGCATTCGAGCAAATTCCTCCGGTGTGTATACGAGGATATCGGCATCTACCTTCGGGTTGAGCTGTCGGTAGATTCGCCCATGCCGTTGGACAAAATCCCATTCACTGTTCATCACCACGATGAGGTCCAGATCACTAAAAATGTTCTCCCGGCCTCTGGCAAGCGATCCAAACAGGATAACTTTCTCTGCGCCCATTATTTTCAACACGCTGACAATACGGTCCAGTTCCTGGCGCAGGAGGTGCTCATAGGTGACCGGGGATCGAACCTCTGTCCGTAGCTTTTCCATCACGAGCGTGATTCTACAGTTTTTCAGGGCGTGGGTCTATCCTTTGATGTTGCTTAAAGGACTCGTCGCCAATCCGGTGTGGCGACTGACGGATAGGTTTTTCTCTCCCATTGATCTTCCGGGGCGGTTGAACGCGGCATGTCCGAAGGGGAATTCCTCCTTCTTCTCACCAACGAGCAGGGCGAGTGGAACTGCTCGCCTGACCAAGCTCATCGAGTGCGCTCAGATGAGGAGATCGGTTTCGCCGGGGGATTGGCCGGAAATCCCCCGGAGCGTTACCGGGTGAGCGGTGCACGTGGATCCGAGAACTCTCGCGATCGAGTATTGACTTTGAGGCGGAGACTCGGTGATGATCACCCTCTCAAAGCCAACCCCACACGAAAGGCTGAGGGGGACGGTACATGCGGTGGACTGAAGATGGAGGGAGATTGAACGGGTGAGCGTCCGGGGCAGCAACTCCTCTCCCTCTCGCCGCGGTTGGGCAATGAAGGTTGGGAGAAAATGCCGACGGAATCGCCCGTCCTCGCCTTTTAGAGGGGACGTACGGGATACCATGAAGCTGCGGAGGTGAAACGATGAAAAGACCATTCTCTCGTGTTGTCATGAGCTACATCCTCTTGCTGCTGATTGGACCGATGTTCGGTCAATGGCCTCGTGCCATCGTTCATGCCGCTTTTCAGGGATCCGCGCAAGAGGAGAAGAAAGACGAGAAGAAGAAAGATGAGGAGCTGCCGATCAAACCGACGGAGACCATCGAGTTCACCACCGATGAAGGAACGTGGATGTCGCTCGATGTCTCGCCGGACGGCCAAACCATCATTTTTGATTTGCTCGGCGACATCTACACGCTTCCGATCAGCGGAGGGGAGGCCAGGCGAATTATCGGTGGGATGTCCTTTGAGAGCCAGCCGAAGTTTTCTCCCGATGGAAAAAAGATCGTGTTTCTCAGCGACCGGAGCGGAGCCGAGAACGTCTGGCTGGCCAACGCCGACGGATCGGACCCGAAGCCGCTGACCAAAGGCCGCAATCAAATGTTTTGTTCTCCCACCTGGACGCCGGACGGCAGGTACATTGTGGTGTCGCGGGCGACCGAAGCGATCGGGACATTTTCGCTCTGGATGTATCACATCGAAGGAGGCACGGGCGTTCTCATCGGCCCGCCGGAGCCGCCGTTACCCGAACCGGGTTCGCAGGAACCCGCGCGTCCCCGACAGAACAAGCTGGGAGCCGTCGTCTCGCCTGACGGTCGCTACATTTATTATTCGGTGCGCACGGGAGCTTTTAACTATAACGCGACGTTCCCCATCTGGCAGATCGCTCGATTTGATCGGGAGACGGGGGAGACGACCACCATCACCAATGCGCAGGGGAGCGCCATGCGACCGGTTCTTTCACCGGACGGGAGGATGCTCGTTTACGCCACCCGGTACGAGACGGGCACGGGCTTGCGGGTGCGCGATCTGGAGACGGGGGAGGAGCGCTGGTTGATCTATCCCGTCACGCGGGACGATCAGGAATCGCGGGCGACGCGCGATACGATGCCCGGCTATGATTTCCTGCCCGATGGACAATCGCTCGTTGTGCCGATTGACGGCAAGATTCGCCGGGTGGATTTTGAAACCGGTCAGTCCACGCTCATTCCCTTCACAGCCAGGGTGCAGGCCGAGATCGGCCCGCGCGTTTACTTCACATATCGGGTGGATGACAGTCCGACGGTTCGCGCGCGACTGATTCGATGGCCAAAACTCTCGCCCGATGGACGGCGGCTCGCCTTCACCGCATTCAATAAAATATGGGTGATGGACCTGCCCTCGGGAACGCCCCGCCGTCTGACGCAATCCACCGTCGGCGAGTTCATGCCCGTGTGGTCTCCCGATGGGCGATACATCACGTATGTGACGTGGTCCACAAGTGGCGGGCATATCTTTCGTGCGGCTGCCGATGGGAGCACTCCGCCGGAGCAACTGACGCGCCGATCCGCCTATTACTCATCGCCCGTTTATTCGCCCGATGGATCGAAGATCGTTTTTATTTCCGGCACGACCACCCAGCAACTTTATGCTGATCTTCGGGAGTATCAGGCGAACCCGCATTACGACCTTTTGCCCGACGAGGCGATGATGGCGCGAGCGACAGAGATTTCGGGCATCCCGCAGGCGGTGGGACTGGAGCTGCGGTGGATTCCGGCTGACGGCGGTGAGTCAACGCTCATCGGGCCGACGCAGGGAGGTCGGTCGCCTCATTTCAGCCGGGAACCCGACCGCGTTTACCTGACGACCGCGCGGGGACTCGTTTCGGTTCGGCTGGATGGGCTGGATCGGCGAACGCATTTCCGCGTGCGCGGGTCGGCTCCGGGCCCCTTTCCGCCCGATGCGGAAGAGATCAAGCTCTCGCCCGACGGCGAGCGGGCCTTCGTCAGTTTGCAGAACAAGCACTACTTGATCACCGTTCCCCGGGCCGGACGAGAAACGCTCACGATCACCATCGCTCCCAGCGGCACGCCGGCTGTTCCCGTGAAGAAAATGTCCGTCGAAGGAGGCGATTATCTGGAATGGTCAGCCGACGGGAAGCTGGTCACCTGGTCCTGGGGGGCGAAGTTTTACCGCCAGGAGATTTCCGCCGACAAGCCCGACATCACCGATGTGGTCGTGGAGGTCGCGCGGGCGCGGCCTCAAGGGACGATCGTTTTGAGCGGCGCTCGACTGATCACGATGAAAGGGGATGAAATCATCGAACGTGGCGACATCGTCATCACTGACAATCGCATTGCTGCCATTGGGCCGAAGGGGAAGGTCTCCGTTCCTGCGGGCGCGCGCGTCATTGATGTGACGGGCAAGACCATCATTCCCGGCTTCGTGGATGTTCATGCGCACATGTGGCCGCCCCGGGGCGTGCATCAAACGCAGGTCTGGCAATACCTGGCCAATCTGGCCTACGGCGTGACGACGACGCGCGATCCCCAGAGTTCGACGACCGACGTTTTCGCCTACGCCGATCTGGTGGATGCCGGTGAGATTCTGGGGCCCCGGATTTTCACCACCGGTCCCGGCGTCTTCTCCGGGTCGGGGCTTGATGACAAAGACGCCGTGCGCGCTTTCATCAAGCGATACAAGGAGGCCTATCACACCAACACGCTCAAGCAGTACGTGGCTGGAGATCGCATCGTTCGCCAGTGGGTTGCGCAGGCCTGTCAGGAGTTCGGCATCACGCCGACGACCGAGGGGGCGCTGGATATGAAACTCGACCTCACTCAGATGGCCGATGGATTTTCCGGCCACGAGCACGCGCTCCCGCTTCAGCCGCTTTACAAAGACGTCATCGAGTTCGTCGCGCGCACGAAAACCTTTTATACGCCGACGATCCTTGTGGCCTACGGCGCGCCGTGGACGGAAAACTTCTACTTTGAGTCGGACGATGTCCATGGGAATCAGAAATTGCGCCGCTTCATCCCCCATGAACTGCTCGACACGATGGTCAAGCGCCGTCGCCAGTGGTTCATGGCCGAGGAATACGGCCACACCGGTATCGCCCGAGCCGCAGCGGCCATCGTCGCCGCTGGCGGACGCGTGTGTCTGGGCAGTCACGGACAATTGCAGGGGCTGGGAGCACACTGGGAGATCTGGAGCCTCGCGTCAGGCGGAATGCCCCCGCACGCCGTGCTCAAAGCTGCCACGATCTTCGGCGCCGAAGCGATCGGTCTTCAGCAGGATGTGGGCTCGCTCGAAGTGGGAAAACTGGCCGATCTGATCGTTCTGGACAAGGATCCGCTCAAAGATATTCGCAACACGACCGCGATCCGCTACGTGATGAAAAACGGCGAGCTGTTCGAGGGGGACACACTCGATCGAATCTGGCCCACGCCGAAGAAGCTGGAGAAGCAGTACTGGTGGGGGACCGATCCTCCGCTCTCGACTACCAATAAATAGGAGTTGCGCGCCTGGCTCAACCGCTCAGATGGGTGAAGGGGGCGGTGCCGCCGTCGTCCTCTGGTGGGCCGCCCGCTTGCGCCCTCTCCCATTCCAACAGGTGCGCTGCAGTTTTTCGCGGACCGGAACGTCTGCGCTACTTCTGCCCCCTCGCATTCCGGCAGGTGCCTTGCAGTTCTTTTGGCGGACTGGAAAGTCCGCGCACCTTCTTCGTGGGCCGCGCCCGCTCGCACCTCTTCGCATTCGGACAGGTGCTGAAACCCAATTTTCCGACATTACGGGTTGCGCGATCTCACGAGTCCTCGTGATGCTCGTCACCGGACGGCGTAAGCCCCCATCAAAAGAGGAAAGGGACCGTCCCTTACCGTGTGATGACTCAGCCGATCATCCGCCTCGGTCGGTCAATCCTCACTGGGTCCAGGAGGCGGACATCGTCCCTTCCGAATCCTCTCTCGTTCGGTTATTCCCCCTTGGCTTCCAGCCAGTTGTGGCCTATGCCGACATCCACCACGAGGGGGACGCTCAGGGGATAGACGGTCTCCATCTCTGATTTGACGAGGGCGGGAACGATGTCTCGCTCGGCTTCCGGCACTTCGAGCAGAAGTTCATCATGGACCTGAAGGAGCATTCGACTCGTGAGGCGTTCTTTTTTGAGGCGGGAGTGGACGCGGATCATGGCCATTTTGACGAGGTCGGCAGCCGCTCCCTGGATCGGAGCATTGATGGCTTCGCGCTCGGCGCGAGCCCGCAGGCTGGGATTCTTGTTGGCGATGTCGGGAATGGGTCGGATCCGTCCGCAGAAGGTTCGCACGTATCCCGTTTCACGCGCGCGTTGAGGGGTCTGCTGCATGTAGCGGCGGACGGCGGTGTAGGTGCGGTAATAGTTCTCGATGATGCGGTGAGCCTCGCGGCGGGAAACCCCGATGCGTTGCGCCAGGCCAAAGGCTCCGATGCTGTAGGCGATACCGAAGTTGACGATCTTGGCCAGTCGGCGCATCTCGCGGATCTGTTCCGGTGTCGTCGCTCCAAAGACGGTTCGCGCCACGTGCGCGTGAATGTCGGTGCCCTGGCGGAAGGCTTCGGTCATGGCCTCATCGCCGGTGATGTGCGCCAGCAGCCGCAACTCGATCTGCGAGTAGTCCGCCGAAAGCAGGAGCCAGCCCGGCTCCGCCGTGAAAGCGCGACGAATCCGTTGCCCCCATTCGGTCCGCACGGGAATATTCTGCAGGTTCGGCGATGAGGAGGAGAGGCGCCCGGTCGCCGTCCCCGTCTGGTTGAAGGTCGTGTGAACCCGACCGGTCCGAGGATTGATGAGCTTGGGGAGGGCGTCCACATAGGTTCCCTTCAATTTCACCAGCTCCCGATATTCCAGCACGAGGCGGGGGAGAGGATGCGCGCGGGCGAGTTCTTCCAGAACATCGGCGCTGGTGGCGATGCGTCCCGTCTTTTTCGTTCGACGCGTGGTGGTGAGTCCCAGCCGCGCGAGGACGTCGCCGAGTTGCTGGGGAGAGTTGATATTGAACTCCTGTCCGGCCGCGGCGTAAATCTCTCCGGTCAATCGTTCGATTTCTCCATCCATCTCGCGGGAGACGTCAGCCAGGGCCTGAGTATCAATTCTCACGCCGATTTGCTCCATCTCAGCGAGAATCTCGATGAGTGGAAGTTCGATCTCGCGATAGACCCGCACCAGTTCCAACTCCTCCATCCGCTGGTTGAGAACCTGATGGAGGCGAAAAAGGAAATCGGCTTCGCGGGCGCGAACGCGCCAGGGCGTTTCGTCCTCCGGCCACTCGATGTGAAGGTGATCGCGCACGAGCGTCGGCAGGTCATATTTCCCTCGATTGGGATTGAGCAGCCAACCGGCGATCATCACATCATCGGCCAATCCTTCAAGTGCGATGCCCCTCTGGGCGAGCAGCTTGAGGGAGGTTTTGACATCGTGTCCGATCTTGGCAATGAGGCCGTTTTCAAAAACATCGCGCACGGCAGCGAGCGAGCCCTCGGCCTGATGGAGGTCGAGATAGTCCGCCGACTGAGGCGCTGTGGCCAGGGCCAGACCTTTGATCTCGCCGTCGGCGACGTCGAGGGAGAAAGCGAGCCGATCCTTTTGCCAGATTTTCTCCAGCGCGCTGGCGACGTCCGAGGGATGAGTCACCAACCGGTAGGTTCCTGAGACCGGTGTGAGGGTGGAGGGAACGGGAGCTGCTTTTTCGGCCGCTCCGAAGGCCGCGATCAGCTCTCTCAAGAGCGAGGTGAACTCCAGCTCTGTGAAAAGCTCACGCATGGCTTTGACGTCGGGGCCGGTGTAGACTAGATGAGAGAAGTCAATCTCCAGGGGGACATCGAGCCGCAGAGTGACGAGCTGGCGAGATTTGAGAATCTGTTCCCGATGATCCCGCAATGATTCCCGGTAACTTCGCTTCTCGATTTTGTCCCAGTTCTCCAGGGCTTTTTCCAGAGTGCCGAACTGGCGAATGATCTGAGCGGCTCCTTTTTCGCCGATGCCGGGAGCGCCGGGAATGTTATCCACCGAATCGCCCACGAGCGCGAGATAATCGGCCACCTGCGAGGGTTTGACGCCGAGGCGCTCCTCCACGCCTTTTTCATCGTAGTAGACGTAGTTTTGCCGATCGGCTTTGAGAATGCGAACCTTGTCGTCAACGAGCTGACAGAGGTCCTTGTCGTTGGAGACGATGACGACGTCCATTCCCCGGTCGGCGGCGCGTCGGGCCAGAGTCGCAATGATGTCATCCGCCTCGTAGCCCGGTTTGGTGAGCACGGGCACCCGCAACGCCTCGCACACGCGGTAGATATAGGGGATCTGTTCGGCCAGATCATCCGGCATTTCGCTGCGCGTCGCCTTGTAGTCGGGAAACATTTCGTGACGAAACGTCGGTTCGGCGGTGTCGAAGACGACGGCGAGATAGTCGGGCTTCTCCTCGGTGATGAGTTTCTTGAGCATGGCGGTGAAGCCGTAGATGGCATTGGTGGGAAAGCCCCGCGAGGTCGAGAGCCCGCGAATCGCATAATAGGCGCGGAAGATGTTCGACATCCCGTCAATGAGGAAAAGCCGCCGTTTCGTGCTCATCGGTGTGAATTCTACTTGGTTGCCGGGAGCCGTTTCAATCTCATCCTGCGGCGCGGGATCCCCTGTCGCCGGGATAACGAGTTTGGCCCTGACGCGGGGAACGAGAAGAATTTTCGCCTCGGGTGGCGCCACTCTCCGGAATCCCGGGGTAACTTCGTTGTGGTGAACGTCCTGCCGTCGCCGCTGCGCTGAGAAGCGAGTTGACAAACGAAACGAGGTTGTATTATAAAATCGCCTCATTTCGTGGGACGAGGTAGGAGAGTCTACGTGTTGAACCACAGGTGGCTACGGCAGGTGCTATTGTCTTGAACCGTTGCGGAGTGAGGGGATGCGCAAGCGGACCGGCGAAAAAACCCGAGCGATCGCTCACCGTAGGAGAGGCCGTGACTAGGGCGCGTCGAGACCTCAAGCCAGTGGGCCTTTCGAGCATTCTCCCCGCCGTTCGTTTTCTTCCCGTAAACCAGCAGAGCGAGCGGGATCAACCGATCCGCTCCAAAGGGCATTCCCTTCGAACGATTTTCTTCCTGAGGGGGAACGAATATGGATAAGGTGAACCCTTCGGTCGGTGCGGCAGAGAAAATTCCGGCCACCTCTGCCGCCGGGGTCCCGTCGGCAGCCCGGACCGCGAAAAAGGATGCCGGAGAAGTGGCTCCGTCGGTTCCCACCGATGAAGCGTCGGACCGCTCTCTCATAAACCGGATGCGTCGTCGTCTCGTGTGGACGTCGGTCGTCGGATTTTTGACGGCGAACTTCCTGATGTTCTTGCGATTCTTTTTCCCTCGGGCATTGTTCGAACCGAGTACGGTTTTCCGCATCGGCTATCCATCGGATTTCGCTCCCGGCGTGGATACGCGGTTTCAGGATAAGTATCGGATCTGGGTGGTGCGAACCGCCGATCGGTTGTTTGTCATTTATGCGCGGTGCACGCATCTGGGCTGCACGCCCAACTGGAGCCAGGGGGAGAATAAGTTCAAGTGTCCCTGCCATGGCAGCGGCTATGATATGGAGGGGATCAACTTTGAAGGCCCCGCGCCACGCCCGATGGACCGCGCCAAGGTTGAACTGGACGCCGAGGGACAGATCGTCGTGGATGTCAGTAAGCTCTATTCCTGGCCCAAAGGCGGTCCGAATCAGTTCAATGAGCCGGGTTCCTATATTCCCGTTTAGAGCGTTCCGTGGGCGATCTCACATGATCCGGGGAGCGATTGAGGAGGCCGGTGCTCGAACTCGGATGCCGGAAAGGTCTGTCGCATTGATGGTGTCCTTATGTGAGCTGCTTCGGGAGGAGACTGTGCGGTCGCCTGCGGCGATGCACAGAAATACAGCGTGTCCCGTCCGCGGGGACATGCGGGCTCGTAAGCCTGATCGGGGGAGACCATTATGAGCGAGGAACTGAAGTCCAAAAGCAGCGGCGTCGGCTTGCTGGAACGGGTTCGTGAGGAGATCGAAACCCTCAAGCCGAGGGTGGTGGAGGAACTGGAAGAGCTTAAGAAGGATTTCAAGGAACCGCAACGAACCCAGATCTGGCGGTCCATCTTTCGCGTGCCTCATGATCGAAAGGATCCGCGCAATCGCGCCATTGCCGTGCTGGCTAACGTCTTTTTGCATTTGCATCCGGCGCGGGTCAATCGAGATGCAGTGAGGTACAGTTACACCTGGGGCATGGGTGGCATCACCTTCTACCTTTTCATCGTTCTCACCTTCACCGGGGTGTTGCTCATGTTCTATTATCACCCGACCAAGGTTCAGGCCTTCCGCGACATTCTCTACCTGGAGCACGATGTTCCCTTCGGGCGACTCCTCAGGAACATGCATCGGTGGGCTGCTCATTTGATGGTCATCACGACGTGGCTGCATATGTTTCGGGTCGTATTGACGGGGTCGTACAAGAAGCCGCGCGAGTTCAACTGGTGCGTGGGTGTGATCTTGCTCGTGCTGACGCTGCTTTTGAGCTTTACCGGCTACCTTTTGCCCGACGATCAGTTGGGCGTGTGGGCTGTCACCGTCGGCACGAACATGGCGCGAGCGACCCCGTTACTGGGCCATGAAGGGCCGTTCGGACCGCAATTGGGGATGACGCCGTACAATGACGTGCGATTTGCCCTGCTCGGCGGTTCGATCGTGGATGCCAATGCCTTGTTGCGGGCGTATATCTGGCATTGCATTGCCATTCCGCTCATTGCCGCGATCTTCATGGGGGTTCATTTCTGGCGGGTGCGCAAAGATGGCGGAATCTCCGGCCCGGCTCCCGTGATGCTGGAGTCCGAGATGAAGCCGGTGAGGAAACTGTGAGGGAGCGGAGGGAAAGAAAGTCGGCGCTCCCGCCCGGATGGCCACACTGCGGCTGAGCCTCGTGTGAGGAGGAGGGACGCGTATGGATTGGGGTCAACTCTGGGAAATTATTTCCGCTCCGGATAACATCCCCATCGTGGCCTTGATGATTCTGGTCCCGTTTTATACCTGGTACGGGTTTCGGCAGGCGCGGGCCAATGATCGCCTGATCGCCGAACTGGAAGCTAATCCCGAACTGGCCAAGACGCATCATCGGAAAACGTTTCCCTACCGTCCGGGTTGGCCGCTGGAGGTTCACACCTGGCCCTATTTGCTGCGGATCGAGTTTCTGGCGGCGATCGTTGTGACGGCCATCTTGATGGTCTGGTCCATCACGTTGAACGCGCCGCTGGAAGAGCCGGCGAATCCCAACTTGACGCCCAATCCCTCGAAAGCTCCCTGGTATTTCGTCGGGCTCCAGGAAATGCTCGTCTATTTCGATCCCTGGTTCGCCGGCGTGGTTTTGCCCACGTTAATTATTCTCGGCCTGATGGCTTTCCCCTACGTAGATGCCAATCCGCTGGGCAACGGTTATTACACCTGGCGGCAGCGGACGGTGGCGGTGACGTCGTTCTGTCTGGGCTTCCTCATGTGGATCCTTTTGATCTTCATCGGGACGCTCATTCGCGGGCCGGGATGGATGTGGTTCTGGCCGGGGCAGACCTGGGATCACAATCGCCTCATCTACGAAGTCAACCGCGACCTGCCGGATCTGTTTGGCGTCACCAGCGTCTGGGGCAAGGCCGTTCTGGGGTTTTTCGCCGTCGCACTCTTTTATCTTGTTGCGGGCTGGGTCATTCATAAGCTGGTGACACGGACGCCGCTCAATCGGAAGATTTTCGAGCGGACGAGTTTGGTTCAGTACCTCACGTTTCAATTTTTCGCCATCACGATTTTAGCCGGGTTGCCGATGAAGATGTTGCTGCGGCATCTGTTCCGCATCAAGTACGTGTGGATCACACCCTGGTTTAACGTGTGACCGGGGAGGTCGGGGAGAAGCAACAATGGAAGAACCGATCACCGAACGCGACTCGCTGAATCAGGCAACGGATGATCCCGATCCGATCGTCAGCTCGTCCTTGAGCGGACCGCTGCTGATTGCCTCGCTGGCCCTGATCGGAACGCTCCTTTGGGCGCTGTACGATGAGATTTACGGCAGTCGCCCGTGGAAGGCGATGCAGCGGCAGTTCGTCGAACGCTATACTGCGTATCTGAAGCGGCTGATGCCTCAACAGGAGCGGGCCGAGCGAGCGTTGCGCCAGTCACCCGAATTTCAAAAGATCGAGCAGGAGCTGCTCGCTGCCGAGCGCGAAGCGGCCCCGCGCGTGCGGGAGATTGACGCCGAACTGGCGCTCATTGAGCGACAGTTTTCGGCCATCACCGTTGTCTTTCAGGATGCCAGGGCGAAGATCGGAGCCCTCACCTACGAGTGGGAGGTCGCCACGAGCGAGCGGGCCAAGCGGTCCAAGCAACAGGAGATTGATAAGGCCAAGCAGGGACCCTACACAGTAGCCTGGCCGACCACCGTCGCCGATGGGAACACCGAGGAACGGCGCATGAGCTTTGCCGAATTGGAGGAGACCTTCAATCGGCTCCAGCAGCGAAAGGCCCAGCTTGTCGCCGAGAAAGCCCGGGTTCTTGCCCGCGCCACCGAGTTGCGCCGACAGCGGGATGCTTATCTCCAGGAACATCTGGTTGGCTTGAGCCGGGAGCAAATTGACGGACTCATCCGCAAGATGGAATCCTTCACCATCGGAATCAAGCAGATCCATGTTCAGGATGGGGACCTGGTGGATCGCTGTGAGTCCTGTCACCTCGGCATTCGGGAACCGGTGACGTTGACGGCGGCGACGATGGGCAATCGGGCCTTCGTCAGTCATCCCAATCCCCGGCTGTTGAAGATTCACGATCCCGAAAGGTTCGGGTGTTCGCCCTGTCATGGAGGGAACGGTCGGGCAACGAGTAGTGTGATCAAAGCGCACGGACTCTACAAGCACTGGCTCTGGCCGCTCTATCGGCGGGAGAACGTGGAGGCGGGATGCCTTCAGTGTCACTTCTATGATCGTGTTCTGGAGGAAGCTCCCGTCCTCACCCTGGGGCGCGATCTGTTTGAGTTGAAAGGATGCGTCGGCTGTCACCGCTATGAGGGGTACGATCGGGAGACTGACGGCCTGATCGCCACCCGTCAGGAGATTCGGCGCCTGGAGGCCGAACGCGCCGCCAATCTCCGCGAGATGGATCGAGCAACAAAACAGGCCGATCAAACGGCCGATGATGCCGAGGCGCGACGACTCTATGCCCTGGCCGAGAGCTTGCGGGTGCGCAATAGCCAGATCGCCGATAAGCTCGAGCAGCTCGAACTCCAGGCCAAATACCTGATGCAGGATCAGAAGAAAGTCGGTCCGAATCTCAAAGATGTCCGGGTCAAGCTGCGACCGGAGTGGATTCCCGTGTGGTTGGAGAATCCCCATGCCTTTCGTCCGGGGACGAAGATGCCGCGATTCCGGTTCAATCCGGGCGAACTTCAGGCGATTGCTGCCTACCTCTGGCAGTCGGGGCTGGAGGAGAAACTGCCTCCGCAGCCGCCAGGGGATCCGATTCGCGGCCGGGAATTGTTTGAGACGCGCGGCTGTTTAGCCTGTCATTCCATCGGGGAGGGCGATCAACGACTGGGTGGCACGTTCGCCGCCAATCTCTCCCGTGTGGGCGAGAAGATCCGTTATGACTACCTCGTGCGCTGGATTCACAATCCTCGCGAGCGATTGCGTCCCTACTGCCCGACGGAGAAGCGCGACATTGGCCCGGAGGACTATGCCAAGCGAGGACTGCCCGTCGTCTTCGATCTGGATCATTCGCGCTGCCCAAGCTGCGGACACGAATTACAGGTTCAGCAGATGACGGTCATGCCGAGTCTTCGTCTGTCCTGGCAGGAGGCGCGAGACATCGCCAGCTTCTTGATGACTCAAAAACATCGTGACGCTTCCTATCCACCGGCACCTTTCCTGAATGACACCCGCCTGCGCCAGCAGGGAGCGCTTTTGATTCGGCGGTATGGGTGCGCGGGCTGTCACGAGATTCGCGGGTTCGAGGAGGAACCGCGCATCGGCACGGAGCTGACGCGGGAAGGAAGCAAGCCGCTCGAGCAGCTCGATTTTGCCCTGCTCACCCGTCAGGCCAAGAAGGAAGGGTGGTACAATCACAAAGGCTTCTTCGAGAACAAACTCAAAGATCCCGCCATTTATGATCGGGGCAAGCAGAAACCCCCGGAGGAACGTCTCCGGATGCCAAACATTGAGTTGACGCCGCAGGAGATCACCGCCCTGACGACGTTCCTTCTGGGCAGCGTCAATCCCACGCTTCCACCGAGTTACTATTACCGGCCGACCGACCAGCGGCGCGATATTCAAGAAGGATGGTGGGTGATCAAGAAGTACAACTGCATGGGGTGCCATACCATTCAGGTCGGTCAGAGGTCGGTCTTGAGCACGTTGCCGAGGTATCAGGACCCCGACTGGAAAGAGCAACTTCCACCGAGTCTCATCGGCGAGGGCGCCCGCGTCAATCCCGAGTGGCTCGTGCGATTTTTAACTAACCCGGCATTGAGCACAACGGATCTGGACCGCAACGGCGTGCGAGGCTATCTGAAGGTCCGTATGCCGACGTTTAACTTCTCGCCGAACGAGATCCGCATTCTGGTGAGGTTTTTCGAGGCATTGTCGGCGCAGCCTCAACCGTATATTCCGCCGACGCTCGAACCCATCACCGATCAGGAGCGAATGATTGCGCGCCAGCTCTTCACCTCACAGGCGGCACCCTGTCTGAAATGCCATATGACAGGAGACCCCGCGCATGATGCGCGCGCGACGGCGCCCAATTTTCTGCTGGCGCGAGAGCGCCTCAAACCCGGCTGGACAGGACGGTGGATGATTGACCCTCAATCCATCAGTCCGGGAACGGCGATGCCCTCGGGATTATTCCGGCGAGAAGGAGATCGCTGGGTATTCGCCGGACCGCTGCCGGAATCTCTCAAACAGTATCGGGGCGATCACGTTGATCTGCTCGTCCGCTATATGTTCCAGTTCACCCCGGAGGAGCAGCGACGGTTAATCGGGGCCACGCGTCTGGTCACGGGGACGAATCCCCGGGCGGCGCGTCGTGTCGCGTCGGGATCGTCTCAACCCAAACTCGTTATGCGGGCACAAAAATAGCGCAACACAATCGAGCGAAGGCTTTCCGGTCGGCGCCGCAAAGCCTGCGCTACATTCTTCGGAGGAGGAAAAAGAGACATGGTTCGTTCGATGACACGTTCTCTCGCATTGATCATCGGTCTTGCCCTTTTCTTTACAAATTGCGGCAAGAAGGAAGAGACACAGCAACAGGAGCAACCGGCCGAGCAAATGGCGGCGACCTATCAGCCCACCGGTGATGAAGCAACCATTACCGGCGTCGTCAACTTCACCGGTGAGCCGCCGGCCCGCCGGAAGATTCAGATGGATGCCGATCCGGTGTGCGCTCAAAAGAACCCCAATGCGCTGGCCGAGGATGTCATCGTCAATAATGGCAAGCTCCAGAACGTCTTCATTTATGTCAAGAGTGGAGCGGAGAAGTGGTCGTTTCCAACGCCCCAGGAGGAAGTCGTGCTCGACCAGGACGGGTGCGTTTATGTTCCGCACGTCCTGGGCATCCAGGCGAATCAGCCGTTGAAAATCACCTCGTCCGACAATACGAACCACAACATCCATCCTTCGCCCAAGAACAATCCCGAGTGGAACGTGAGTCAGCCACCGGGCTCGCCCCCGATCATCAAGACGTTCGCTCGCGCCGAAGTCATGATCCCGGTCAAGTGCAATCAGCATCCCTGGATGCGGGCCTATATCGGTGTGCTGCGCCATCCGTTCTATGCCGTGAGCAAAGCCGATGGGACCTTCGAATTGAAGGGACTGCCGCCGGGTGAATACGAAATCGAGGCCTGGCACGAGAAGTACGGAGCGCAGACGACCCGGGTGACGCTCGCCGCCAAGGAGGCTAAGTCCATCGAGTTCACCTATCAGGCGACGCAGGCCTATCGGCCCGGATCATTGAAGATGATGCCGGCACTGGTTCTCCCGTGCTGCGGCGAGGGAGCAAACGCCGAAGGCCATTGAGAGAAGATTCAGACCGGAGGCGGGGGATTGTCGCCTCAGCCTCCGAAAGTGCTCTCTCGCTCTCGATGAGGGTTCACTGACGGGAGAGGCCTGCGCGGTGATTGTTGACGGAAGCGCGTGACTCTCCCACGTCGGGTGCATCACGAACGGCAGGTCGTGAGTTTCTGCCAAGATCAGCAGCACCTGCCGCGCTGATAGCTCCCTGCTTCTTCGCGTTTGACGAGTATGAGGGACATGACAAAGAGTCCCTGGGGACACCGCCTGGCCTGTATGACGGCGGGGATGACGTTGCTCCTGCTTATTATCGGAGGATTGGTCACCAGCAATGAAGCGGGAGATTCGGTTCCCGATTGGCCGCTGGCTTTCGGGCGGCTTCTTCCCCTGGGATATCTGGTGGGCAATGTCGTTTACGAATACACGCATCGGGTGGTCGCGGCGAGCGTCGGAGTGCTGACCCTCGTGCTGAACCTCTGGCTGTGGCGACGGGAACAACGACCCTGGATCCGTCATGTCGGATGGGCCGCGTTGATCGCCGTTGTCACCCAGGGCTTATTGGGAGGCGTGCGCGTTCTGTTGCTGGAGTATCGTGTCCCGGTGGCGATCATTCATGCGACGCTGGCCCAACTTTTCTTCAGTCTCACCATTGTCCTCGTGGAGATCACATCGGCTCGATGGGAAGCGTTATCTCCGCAGGGGGAGGGAAGTGCGAAGGAACCCTCGCGTGCGAGGGCGCTGGCGAGTTTGTCTGTGGCGGCCCTCTTCGTTCAACTCATTCTCGGCGCGGCCTATCGTCACAAGGCTATCGGTATCATTCCTCACGCTGTTGGAGCCGGAGTCGTTAGCCTGCTGCTCGTTCTCGCGGTGAGATCGGTGCTGCGTGTCACCCGAACGCCGTCAGCAGCAACACTGGAGCCGACGCGGACCCTGCTTCGACGTCCTGCCCGTTGGGTTCTGGGGACCTTGCTCGTTCAAGTTCCTCTCGGTATTGCGGCATATCTTGCACGACGCGCCTCAATCGGGGATCCGCAGCCGATGGAGCCGATGATTTCTCTCACCGTGAGCCACCTCGCCTGTGGGGCCGTGTTGCTGGCAGCGACATTGACGCTCGCCCTCCGTCTCCATCGTGTTTTCGGGGCGGGGATGGAAAAGAGGGAACTCTCCACGGCGGTTCCTCGACCGATGACCTCGAGCTAAGGCACCCTTTTATGGAGCGCGCTCAGGCACTTCTCATTCAGTTGACCGAGCGATCGCCGCTGTTGGCCCGGCTGTATGCCCTGTTCGAGCTGACCAAGCCGGAGATCAGCTTCCTCGTCATCATGACGGCGGTGACGGCGTTTCTCCTCGGGTCCGACCGTCCCCTCGACTTCGTCCGGCTCGGCGTCGCCACCGGTGGGATTACGCTTCTGTCCTGCGGTATCGCTACGATGAATCAGTATCTGGAACGCCGGCTCGATGGGAAGATGCGGCGGACCGAGCGTCGTCCACTCCCCAGCGGTCGTTTGACGGCGGAGGTCGCCCTTCTTTTTGGCCTCACCCTCTCGGTCGCTGGCGAAGTCATTCTTCTTTTCTTCGTCAACGGACTGACGGCCCTCGTCGGCGCGGCGGCCTTTGTGAGCTATCTCTTCGGTTACACGCCGTTGAAAACCAAGACTACGCTCTGCACGGCGGTGGGTGCGATCCCCGGTGCCCTCCCTCCAGTCATGGGGTGGACGGCGGCGCGGGGAGAGCTGTCTCTGGAAGCGTGGGTTCTCTTTGCTCTGCTCTTCCTCTGGCAGTTTCCCCACTTTTTCGCGATTGCCTGGCTCTACCGGGAAGACTACGCCCGCGCGGGCATCCGCATGTTGCCGGTCGTTGATCCGGCGGGGAAAGTGACGGGACAGCAAATTGTCCTTTACACGGGGATGCTCGTTGGCGTGAGTTTTCTGCCGGTGGTGATGAAAATGTCGGGTGTGATCTATCTGGTGGCAGCGATCATCCTCGGGATCTATTTCCTCGCCGTTTGTATTCGAGCGGCCATCACTCGTTCCAAATGGGACGCACGTCGAGCCATCCACGCCTCAGTGATTTACCTTCAGCTTCTGCTCCTGGCCATGGTTCTCGGTCGGCTGTAGCCCAGGTCTCTTCCTGGCGCCAGCGTGACATGAGAACGAAAATGGCGACGAAAAGAAGCAAGGCGGGAACCAGAAGAGCGAAAATTCCCAGGTTCAAAACGCGACTGATGTGATCCGTGTTGGACGCGGCGGCGACGGACGTTTTGCACATGGCGCATTGAGCGAAGCCGGAGAGCGCATCGGCCAGAATGAGCAAGCTCGCCGGGACCAGCGGTGGCCGGAGACAAGTTCTCATCATTCTTCCCTCCCTGTGTCGGACGGCGATCAAGAAGCTCCCGTTTGATCCTCTCTCCCGCTCCGGCGGTCGGTCAGCGGACGCCCAGCTCGTTCAGACGGAAGCTATCCGGGAAAAATGCCGCCAGCAGAGAGATGGTAATGACCATCATCGGCACGAGCGTGAAGACGAGGTTGAGCTTCTCGAACCGAAGATGCATGAAATGGGCGATGATGAGCGCGGCTTTGACGATCGAAATGCCCATGAGCAGGACGATCATCAGGTGAACCGAGAGCTGCTCGTAGGCGAGGAAGACTTCGACTGCCGTGAGAATCAGCAGCCAGACCCACGTCATATAATAGAGGCGGTGGCTGGTCTCCGAATGAGTCGTTGTTGTTGCGGCGTGTTCGTGTGCCATAAGATGCCTCCGTAGGTCTCCCTCGCGTCAGAGCTTGACCGAGAGGAGGTAGACGAGGGGAAAGATGAACATCCACACGAGATCAACGAAGTGCCAGTAGAGGCCGCTCACTTCCACATCCTCGTGCGTGAGTCGTCCCCGGGCGTAGGCCAGAGCGATGACGGCGAGGTAGACGGTCCCGCTGAAGACGTGAAACATGTGCAGTCCGGTCAGGGTGAAAAACGCCGCGCCGAAAAGCGGTACGTCGGGGGCCCAGGGATTCTCCGTGAGCTTGAGCCCTTCGTGAATGAGACCTCGCCATTCATTGGCGTGCAGCAGGATGAAGGCCCACCCGCCGAGAATCGTCAGCCAGATAAAGCGTGCGGCCTGGGACCGGTTTCCTCGCGCCGATGCCGAGACGGCAAGCACCATCGTCAAGCTGCTTGAGAGCAAAAAGAATGTCATCAAGCTGGCCATCGCGATGGACGGCCAGAGGTGAAAGGGCATCGGCCAGTGCGGACTCGCCACGCGAAGGTAGCTATAGCCGACGAGCAATCCCGCAAAGGTGAGCGAATCCGAGACGATGAACAACCACATTCCTAATTTCTTCGAGCCGATGGCGTAAGGCAGGACGCCTCCACCCCACACCGACTCTTTCGCATTCTCCACGCGTGCGCTCGCCATGGTGGTCGTTTACCTCCAGAGGAAAAGGAGTAACACCAAGAAGATCCATAATCCATCAAGGAAATGCCAGTAGAGCGACGTGACATCAACCGCAATGCGGCAGCGAGCAATAGTCGCTGACGTGGCTTCGGTCGGGCGAACAAGTCGCCAGGCGAGAATGCTCAGCCACAGCAGCGCCACTATCCCTCCGGCGAGATGAACGCCGTGCGTTCCCGTCAACAGATAGAAGAAGGAGCTGTTGGGGTTTGTGTTCAGATAGATGCCGCGCATCCGGAGTTGGTGCCAGACCCAGAGCTGCCCCGCGAGAAATCCAAGACCCAGAAGAGACGTCACCGTTGTCCATCGGGCGAACGCGCGCCAGTGAGTATGATGAAAACAAACCCCCGCCCGCCACAAGGTGGCGCTGCTGGTGAGCAGGACCACCGTGTTCACCCACAGAACAGGAGGCCAATCGAACGGTTGCCAATCCCCTCCGAGTCCCTGGCGGACCACATAAGCGCTGGTGAATCCCAGAAAGAGCATGGAAATCCCGGCCAGTGCGAAGATCATCCCCAGCCGATAGGTGCGCGGCGACGGAGGCGGTGGCTCCCCCCGATCGGGCGGTCGGCCATCATCGGGACGCCCGGCTCCGGGCCGCTGGCCGAGCGCCGGGGTTCGCACCCGCGTCGTTGTTGTTACCGAGGGAATCATATCGTCGTCTCAGGTTCTGGCCGGGGCTTCGGTTTGCATGATGAAATCTTTCTCGGCTCCGGGAACACTGTACTCGTACGGCCCGTGGTAAACGAGAGGATCCGTGTGCCCGAAGTTATCGTGTGGCGGCGGTGAGGGAACCGTCCACTCCAGGGTCGTGGCCTCCCAGGGATTCACGCTCGCTTTCTGTCCCTTGGCCAGGCTCCACACGATATTGAACAGGAAAAGCAGTTGAACGGCGGCCGTGAAGATAGCCGCATAGGTGATGAACTCATGAATCGGCATGATCGGCTTGAGGAAGTCGTAACCGATGCTCTCAGCATAGCGTCGCGGATGGCCGACGATGCCCATGATGTGCATGGGTACGAAAATGGCGTAGACGCCGATGAAGGTGAGCCAGAAGTGAATCTTGCCGAGCCCCTCGCTCATCATGCGACCGAACATCTTGGGGAACCAGTAGTAAACGCCCGCGAAGATCCCGAAAATCGCCGCCACCCCCATGATCAGGTGGAAGTGAGCGACCACAAAATAGGTGTCGTGAAAGTAGAGATCCAGAGCGGGCTGGCCCAGAACCAATCCTGACAGGCCTCCACTCACAAAGAGCGAGACAAATCCAATGGCGAAGAGCATGGGAGTCGTGAACCGTATCTTGCCTCCCCAGAGCGTGGCCAGCCAGTTGAAGGTCTTAATCGCCGATGGGACTCCGATCGAAAGCGTCAGAAGCGAGAAGGCAATCGAGGAGTAAGGGCTCATTCCGCTGATGAACATGTGATGGCCCCACACGAGGAACCCCAGGAGCCCGATGGCGAAAATCGCCAGACACATTGCTCGATAACCAAAGACCGGCTTACGGGCGAAGGTCGAAAGAAGTTGCGACGTGAGCCCCATGCCCGGCAGGATGGCGATGTAGACTTCAGGATGACCGAAGAACCAGAAGAGATGCTGCCACAATAGCGGAGAGCCCCCTTTGTGAGGGATGATCTTATCACTGACGACCATGCCAGCCGGGACGAAGAAGCTCGTTCCTCCAATGCGATCCAAAAGCAGCAAAATGCCGCCGGCCAGCAAGACCGGGAACGCCAGCAGCGCCAGCACCGCCGTCGTGAACCAGGCCCATACCGTCAGGGGCAATCGGCTGAGCGACATCCCTTTGGTCCGGAGGTTGATCGTGGTGGTGATAAAGTTCAGGGCGCTCAGCAACGACGCCAGGCAAAAGAGGGCAATGCTGATGATCCAGAGATTTTGACCCATACCCAGTCCCGGCCCAGCCACCTCGCCGATGGCGCTTAAGGGAGCATAGGCCGTCCAGCCGGAAATTGGCGCCCCTCCTTCCACCACAAGCGCCGCCAGCATCACCAGGAAAGAGGCCAGTGTTACCCAGAACGACAGCATGTTGAGGACGGGGAATGCCATATCACGAGCGCCGATCTGGATGGGCAGGAAATAGTTGCCGAATCCTCCCATCGGTGCCGTCGTCAGCACGAAAAAGACCATGATCGTTCCGTGCATGGTCATCAGTGAGAGGTAGAACTCCGGCGTCATCGTTCCATTGGCCATCCCTTCCGGGAAGAGCTTGGAAAGCAAGGGCCAGGTTTCGGTGGGCCAGGCCAGGCGTAACCTCATGTAGAGGGAGAGAACGATCCCGATCAAAACCGCCACAAGCGCCAGCATCAGATACTGGATTCCGATGATCTTGTGATCGGTGCTGAAGATATAGCGGCGAATGAAACTGCTCGGCGGGTGATGAGTAGTGACGGCGTCCGTCATCGTTGCCTCCTCCGAAAATTAGCCACAGAGGGCATAGATTTGGCCTGAGCTTTTATGATCAAATCCTCGGAAAAAAGCCCACGAAAAACGCCAATGGACGCGGCATCCATGGGCATCTTTCAGCCGCTGGCAGTTCGGGTTTTTGATCGTTTCCGAGAAGCCCTCCCGTGCTCCGTGAGCAATTCCGCCAGTGCTGGAACGCCTTTTGGGCGGAGCCGAGTCCCCCAGCATACCGCCCGAATGCCTTTAGCCAAGGGCGGGATCGGTCTCCACCGATGTTCTCTGCCGCGAACGGCCACTCACCGGCAACGCTGTCCGGGAATTTCTGATTGAGGATTTTCCACCGATGCCGAAGATCGCCGAGTGTGACCGGAAGGCCGAAACCCGCTCGCTGTTGGGGCCAACGACCGATCGTTGTTCCCCCCATGCAAGAAAAGCTTTTCATTGGCTTGCTCGTTGCTGTAACCAGCGCTGGAAGTCGCTTTCCGACTGAACCGACAAAAACCCTCGCATCCGATGGTGTCCGAGTCCGCAGAGTTCAGCACAGGCGATCTCGTATTCTCCGATCTTCGTTGCTTTGAAGTGAATGGTGATCGCCAGCCCCGGAACCGTATCCTGTTTCAGTCGCAGCCAGGGGACCCAGAAGCTGTGAATGACATCTTTACTGCGAAGGATGAGTCGAATGTCGCGGTTAACCGGGATGGCCATCCGGTTCACCGTCACGATGTCGTCACGTGCAGCCGGATCGGTCAAATCGAGCCCGACCGGGTTATCCACATCATTGATGAGTTCGGGTTTCGTGCGGCCAAATTTCCCGTCGGGTCCCGGATAGCGAATGTTCCACACAAACTGCTGCCCCGTGACCTCGATGGGGACGGCGTCGGCGGACGGTTCAGTCAGGTGAACTTTCGCCCAAATGCGCTGGCTGAGTACGGAAAGACCGACGAAGACAATCGCCGTCACGACCGTCCAGGCCACTTCCAGCTTCGGGTTGTCGTGCCAATAGCTGGCCCGTTCGCTGCCCCTGGCACGATAGCGGAGGACAAAGTAGCCGAGAGCCAGTTGAGCGAGGATGAAAGCAACACCGATGACCCCGATCGTCAACGCGAACTGGCCGTCGAGGTCCTGACCGTGCTCGGAGATGGATTCGGGGAACCACCAGTGTTTTCCGGCAAAGAGAAGTGTCGTCGCAATAGCAATCACCCAGATGAGTACTGCAAGTGCAACCCCCACCGGCGAACGCTCCTTTGTTTGAGATTAAATGTAAGGCCGTTTTATAGCAAAGCCCCTTGGGGTTGTCAACGGACAGGGTGTTACACCGTCAGCGTTGAAGGTCGCGTCCATCCCGTCTTCCGGAGAGGCCGCCCAAGGTCATCCCGCCTCGCCCCAGCAAGCCTAACAGCAAATCGCTGATGCGGGGCCCACCTCGCAGGTGGAGCGACCTTCTTTTGTCTCCTCGCGCCGGTCGTGCGAGGCCTTCTCGATCTCCCGGTACTTCCGTAAAAACTCTCGCCACTCCTGGGCCCCTCCCGTACCATCAGGCCTGTCGGTCCATACACTCTTTTAGGGTCGCACCTTGCGATCTTTGATCTGCTCAAGCTGGCGCTTCAACCTGAAGGCCTGTTGCTCCACATCGGCCCGATCCAGCTCACCCTTCCAACGCTCTGCTGGGGACGCGTGACCGCACGGTCGAGCAGTCATGATTGAAACGGCTGAGGGATGGTCCGTGAGTGCTGATGGGGTGGTGCTCTCTCCAGGGGCAAGGGGATGCTTCATCTCGCCAGCTTACGGAAGGGAACCGGGCGGGCCACTGCGGCGATCATCGCAAGAGCGCGCGGCTCAGGCACCCAAGTAAGCAGGCCGGTGGGGGATTCGCCCGCTACCGCCGATGCTCGTGATCTTTATCGAGACCGATCTTGATCTCAGGTTGCTTGACAATGACAAACCGGGTCGCACTGCCTATAATTGCTAGTGGGATCATTAGGGAAATATTCTGGAGCCGAGGTATGTACAGTCAAATCATAAAACTGGTTTCTTGTGGGTTATTGCTTGGAGGTTTCGCCGTTTTCGGAGATAACGAAGTTGGTGCGCAAAGGGAGGGAAGACGCTTCGGGGAGCGGCCAGCTTTGGAGAGGCACCTGGATCAGGCCGAGATCGAAGGAGGTCGGATTCCGTTTGATGAGCTTTTGGAAGTCGGTGAGCGGATCTTCGCCGCTCGGTGGACGACGCTTGACGGGCAAGGGCGTCCGGCAGCGACCGGGAGCGGCGTGCCGACCAAGCGCGATCGGAACAATGCGCGACGCTTCTCGCGCGTTTCGGGGCCGGATGCGACAAGCTGCGCCGATTGCCATTTCCAGCCGACCGTTGGCGGTGCGGGGGGCTTTGTGGCCAACGTCTTCGTTCTGGCGCAGACACTCGATCCCCCGACCGATTCTATCTCCGCCGAATTCTCCAATGAGCGGAACACGTTGGGGATGAACGGATCAGGGGCGATCGAAATGCTCGCCCGCGAGATGAGCCTGCAGCTGCAAGCCATCCGAGCAGCGGCCGTGGCTGAGGCTCGGTCATCAGGACGATCAGTGACGAGGGCGCTTGCGACGAAGGGGGTGAGTTTTGGCCAGATCACAGCCCATCCCGATGGGACGGTGGATGCCTCGCGAGTCGAGGGAGTAGATCGCGACTTGATCATCAAGCCATTTAATCAAAAGGGGACGGTCGTCTCGCTGCGGGTCTTCTCCATCAATGCCATGAACCATCATCACGGGATGCAGGCCGTGGAGCGCTTTGGCGTCGGGCAGAAGGACAGTCAGGGGAACCTCATCACGACGTCGGATTTTGACGAAGATGGGGTGCCGGATGAGCTGACCGTGGGGGACATCACAGCTTTGACGCTCTTTCAAGCGGCGATGAATATTCCGGGGCGGGTCTTGCCCGATGATCCTGTGCGACGGGCGGCGGCCGAGCGAGGGGAGCAGCTTTTCGCTGCGATCGGGTGTACCGATTGCCATCGTCCGGCGCTTCTTTTGGACAATCCCGTCTTCAGCAAGCCCAATCCCTTCAATCCCGCCGGGGAATTTGCGTCCGGAGGAGGTCACGCGCCCGATCACGTTCGATCTGACGCGCGACGGGCCGGGACCTCGGCTGGAGCGAACGTCCGACGGCAGGGCTATCGTGCGGGCCTATACGGACCTGAAGCGCCACGTGATCTGCGACGAGCAGGATCAGTTCTTCTGCAATGAGCGGAAGGTTCAAGATGGAGTGCCGCCGGAACAATTCCTTACGCGGAAGTTGTGGGATGTGGGAAGCACGGCCCCTTATGGACATCGAGGGGATCTGACGACCATCACCGAAGCGATCCTCCATCACGCTGGGGAAGCCCGCCCCCAGCGAGAGCGATTTGCCGCGCTCAAGGAGAAGAAGCAGGCGGCGATCGTGGAGTTTTCGAAGACGTTGCAGGTCTTGCCTCCGGGAGCGCCGCCGGTGCTGACCGAAAGCGAGTTGCAGGAGTTGGTGCGGCAGCGGCGGATGGCTGGAAGGGAGTGGAACCAGTAGTTTTTTCGTGGGGACTCACGCAACTCCCCCTGTATGGGATTTACGGAGGTCAAGCGTATACACTTGCATCGGAGAGAGCTATAGCCCTTTTGTTCGTCCTTGTGCTTTTTGTGTGGCCCCCAGGGCACGAGCCAACCCTTATCCTCAAGAGCAACAGAGTGCGTCGTCAAACGAGGTTCAAGAAGCCGAGCGGGAGCGGCAGCTTGAAGCTTTGCGGTAGCAGGTTTTGACCAAACGGGCGGCTCATTTTCGACCGATCCCATTGCATGCTCCATTTTGGCGGGTGGGGGAGGGATTTCGCTCCCTTTTGATCAACCGGTTTGCAGCGGACAATCGCTGGACAGCACAACTGTGGCTCGAATGCCGAATCACCTTCACTTGACGTGTGGGGATCGTGTGCTCACTGCGGGATTGGGCAGCCATCCCGGAATAGTTAAGACTGTCACTGATGTATGCCCGGGGGATGGGGAAGGCCAGTTCACTGGGCCGGAGGTGACTGCATGCACCGCAACCAGCTCCTGCCAGAGTGGTCCACACGAGAATTTAAGAGGAACTTCCTTAGCGAAGAGGGACAGGGTCGCCAGGGGGAGTCAATCTCAACGGGAGCGGGATTGATCGCACCAACACAGTGATCCAGATCGAATTCTCCTGCACGAATCCTCCGGCCAACTGTCCCGCTTTTGAGGGCAGGAGGTACCGGAGGCCTGCGAGCTTATGGACAGCTTGCCAAGACATCCCTACGGTTGGCACCACGGTGGCGGTGTGGCACCGGCACCCGATTTTGAGATGTAGTCATCCCGTTTTTATTCAGGGGATCGGATGCCGGATAGTCCAGGATACCGGGGCGGGTCCCCCTCCTCCCCAAGATTGGATTGATTATTACGGTGGGATTGGGCGAGCGGTTTGTAGTCAATGAACCAATCCCGTCGGGCGGGTTATCAAGATCAATATGATGGGGAAGGCCTTATGAAAGGAGGGTACTCATGATTCCCATCAGCTTGACGCTTTTGCTCATTTCTAGCCTGGGGCACGTTCCGATCTTTTGGATGGGTCAGAGAGGCAGGGAGGTTCAGGTGATCAACAACGAGATCTTCGTCCGGGAGGAATCTGGAGTGTTGAGGCAGCTGACCCGCGATGGTTCTGTCAAGGAGCATGTCACGGTGAGCCCGATGATGCGAAAGGTCGTCTACAGTCGGCCCTGGACGGCATACGGGATGGAGGCAACGCTTCCTACCTTTGTCGTTGTAGATTTGGAGACGGGCGAGAAGGTGCGAGAAATTCGACCCACCCTGTGGCTCTCCAGAGTCATCAGCAGCGTGAAATGGATAGATGAGCGGTTCCTTATGGTCAGGGGCGAATTCGTGGTCATTTTCGATGTGGAGAGCGGGAAGCAAACGCACCATCTGTATGCAGATGCCTACTTCGCCCTTTCACCTGATGGTCGAATGATGGTTTTTGTCAGGGGACGGCTCCCTCGATACGGATATAAGCCACCGCAGGATGAGTCGGATGAGATCATGTTGAGTGTTATCGGCGTCGAGCTGCCGCTCAAAGAGATGAGGATCAACGCGGCCGCCCGTGCAATTTATCCGGAATTGCGTCCTTGGGGAGAGACTGAGGATCGGTGGTATGAGGATCTCAGCGAGCGGCATCAGGTGAAAAGCGGGTCATTCTGGTCCGCGGAGAGTCGGGAGGTCGCGTTTGTGGAGGAGCATCGGGGAGGGTTCTGGTTGGTGGTGTTAGCTCTCGACGTGAGGGGATCGGAAGTGGGAGTTGCTCCGAGGGCGTTCAAATTGGGGGAGAAGCTGGGGGTGACGGCGGTGGAGTGGGTGGGCGATAGACGCGCGATCAGGGTGAGGGCCAAAGAAGTCGTTTACGTCGTTGACCTTGAGCGGGGGACGGTTCAAGTGCCGTCGAGGTGATGCTGCTCCCAGTCGGGAATCGAACAGACCACAGGTGAGGATTCATTTCATCTGGCGAATTTGATCCGTCCGAAGAGAGATGGCGGAGACCGGAGAGGTGGGATCTTTGAGGAAGGAAGTTGAGGAAGACGCGAGCCCTGCAAAAAGCTACTTCGACTCTCCGGTCTTTCCCGCAAAAGACCACAGCATGGACCAGATCACTTAATGAAAATATCGGTTGAGAGTTGGGCAGTTTCTGAATGGCGCTTGTGGCGTCGTTTGCTGCTGGAGTTGGGATCCGAACAACTGTAGCGAGGAGCGGTGCTGCCCTCCCGGTGAGATGTAGCGTAGCTTCGAGAGCAGAACATGCCGTCGCTTCCCCAGAGGCCGTTGAGCCTAACTCGATCACCATTAGTTGTGCTCTTTTGCGATAGAACTCCTGCGATGAGGGTTAAGCTTAACGGGGTGGGCATGCAAAAATTGGGCTGACACGACTACCTACGCTTAGCCGGAGGTCAGGATCATGCATCGCTATGGTTTTTTGTTGCGTCCCTTTGCTGCATTGGAGATTGAGCTTCTGGTTTCTCCGGGCGTGCTCAGTGAGGCGGGGAGATTATCTTGCGCACAGATAGATAGCCCGAAGGGACGATCTGGGGGTTCATATGCAAGATGAGCCCCCACTCCTGTGGGATCTCAATAGGAATCAGGCTCATTCTGTGCCCAAGACGGCTTTCAGCCGCCTGCGGGGATTGGCCGATAAGAAAGCTGAGGCGAAGGCCTCAGGCCGTTCGGCGACCGACAGGGAGGAAGAAATGAGCAAGCTGAAGGCCTCCATCCTGCGGAGAATAGCGAGGCTTAAGCCGGAGCTGATAAAAGAACTGGCGGAGATACATCCCACGGGGGCACCACACAAGCGGCTGTTTTTGACTGGACTCCCGAGGCGGATGCCGTAATGGTGGTCGCCACGGAGGAGATCGAGCGCAACCCGGCCCTTGCCGCGGAACTCTTGTTTGCGGCTCGCGGTGAGTCCGCCCCGGCCACGCCTGCGCCCCGTTTTGTTGACATGTCAAGCCTGAAGCCGCTGCGGAGGATGACACCCGGGAGATTGAAAAGGCCGCGTCGCAGGTGAAAACCAGCAGAGATTCGAGAGCCCGCGGCGAAGAGTACAGGAAGCTAGCAATAGACGCAGCGCTGAGGGCAGATGTGCGATTGGCTGAGGAACTCCTGTCGAGGATCGAGAACGACGAACTCCGGCGAAGGGCGAGCGTCGGCGTATACGGTCCGCTTGTGAGGAAAACGTTGGGCGAAGCCGACTGGGTCCAGGCAAAGATATATGCGCTCAAGATCGGTGACCCGCTTGGGCGAACTCTGGTGGTTGATTGGGTAGCCCGCGCGATGACGGCAGCGAATCAGGAGGAGCAGGCTATTAAGGAGCTTTACTACGCGGCGCTGGCACAGCTTCAGCGGGATTCACGCACACATGACCTTGGCAAAAGCTTCCTGATCCTTGCCCGGTCACTTTTCACGATGGACCCGGAAGGCAGCTTTATCGCCATAAATGTGGCGGTCTCCGCGCAGCCTCGCGCGGGGCTTTTTCCCTGCGAGTACGGATCAGGGATGGGCTTCGATAGAGCGCGGCGCAGCACAAGCGGCTGAGCTTCCCCTTTCGATTGCTTCAGCTCTCAATCTATACTCACGACGCTATGGGGAATGGGGGAGAAGTCCAGCTAAATGTTTCCCGCGACTGGCAGGGCATGCGCTTGGATCACTTTCTCGCCCGGCAGTTTCCTCAAATCAGTCGAGTCGTCCTTCGCCGCGCGACGGCCGAGGGGAGAATTCGAGTGAATGGTCAACCCTCCCGCTCGAATTATCGCTTGCGCGAAGGGGACGTCGTTACCGTCGCGATCACCGAAGCGCCATCCCCCGGTCTGATCCCCGAGCCCATTCCTCTGACGATTCTCTTTGAAGATGAGCACCTGCTTGTGGTGGACAAGCCCGCCGGGATGTTAGTCCATCCCACGCGCACAGTCACATCGGGAACGCTGCTGAATGCCCTCAGTTTTTATCTGCAAAGCCAGCAACCGCCCTCTCGTCCGGGGCTGGTTCACCGGTTGGATCGAGAGACGTCGGGCCTTGTGGTCGTGGCCAAGACCGAGCAGGCACACCGCGTGCTGGCCCGACATTTTCGAGAGCGCCGTGTGAGCAAATACTACCTGGCGCTCGTTCGAGGAACAGTTGCCGAGGAGACGTTTGACATCACCTGGCCCATCGGATGGGTGGCTGACCGGTATCCCCATTGGGGGGTGGTGGAGGCGGGACGGCCCGCCCTCACCACCATTCGCGTATGCGAACGATTGCCCGGATTCACTCTCGTCGAGGCGGAACCGAAAACGGGACGCACGCATCAGATTCGGATACACCTGGCGGCCTGTGGTCATCCCGTCGCTGGGGATCGGCTTTACGGGAGAGATCGGGTTGAGTCCGTCGGGGAATCTGAAGCATCCGGGCCCATATTTCCTCGTCATTTTCTTCATGCCTGGCGGATCGTGTTCCATCATCCTCGCACCGGAGACTGGTGTGACATCCGCTCGCCTCTTCCGTCGGATCTGGCTTCGCTGCTCGACGAGATTCGGTCTGACGGCAGGCAGTCTCGCCGGGAGTTCGATCGCACGAACGGTAATTGCTGATGGCGATCTCCATCGGCTAGAATTACGTCGCGCGTATGGAGAACCCAGGGGATCAGCGACCAACCGAGCTAATTCTCCGTGTCGTTGAGGCACGTTGCCGCGATGTCGGTCGAGGTCTGGCCCGGTTACATCCCGCGGATTTAGAGCTGCTCGGTATTGTGCCCGGTCAACTCCTGGAAATCGTCGGGCAGCGACGGACGGTTGCCCGCGCGATGCCCACGCTGGGGATTGAGCGAGGGACCAATGTCATCCAGATTGATGGGATCATCCGGGAGAATGCCGGCGTCGGCCTGGATGCGCCAGTCACCGTCCGCCCCGTTGAGGGATCGCTGGCGACGCGCGTGACCCTGCGGCCCCTGTCCGAGGCGGAAACCCCTCTGCCTCGGGAGGAGACGATAAAGTACATTGCCCGGCAACTTGACGGAATCCCCGCTGTCGTCGGAGATATGGTTCGCGTTTCCTTCTTCGGGACGAGCGGACAGGAGTATGCTGTCGTCGCCACCGATCCGAGCGGGCCAGTGATCCTCCAGCTAACCACCGATTTTGAGATCAGCATTGCCGAGTCCTCGGACACGCCGCCGGTCCGATGCTCTCGACGATTCTCTTACGAAGACATCGGCGGACTGAAACGAGAGGTCGCCGAATTGCGGCAGGTGGTTGAGATCTCTCTCGGGCATCCGGACGTCTTCGCCCGCGTCGGGATCGAAGCCCCCCGCGCCCTTCTTTTGAGCGGCCCGCCCGGCGTGGGGAAATCGCTCATTGCTCAGGTGGTCACGGAGAACTGTCAGGCGACCTTCATCTCGACGAGCGCGCCGGAGATCATCTTCGCCTCTTACCGTCAGAACGAGTCCGTGCTGGAAAGTCTCTTTGCTCAGGCGCGCGCCCGGCAGCCGGCTGTTCTTTTCATTGACGAGATTGATCTGATCGCCTCGCGTCAGAACCTGGTCGCCGGAAGCTGGGAGAAACGAGCGACGGCGGAGTTGCTCGCCTTAATTGATCGCCTCGATCCGACCGATCGTGTTCTCGTCATTGGTGCGACAACCAATGCTGATAATCTCGATCCGTCGCTTCGGCGTCAGGGTCGGTTTGAACGTGTCATTCATCTGGGTGTCCCCACCTACCGGGATCGGATTGAGATTCTGGAGATTCATTCGCGGGGGATGCCGCTGGCTGAGGACGTTGACCTGCAGCGGATCGCCGAGCTGACGCCCCGGTTCGTCGGAGCCGATCTACGGGCGCTCTGTCAGGAAGCGGCTCTTTCGGCTATGCGGGATGTCTTGATCGAGCATGCGGGTTCAGAGCGGCTGTCGTTAGAGATGCTGAGTGATCTCAAGATTACAATGGAACATTTCCTCAACGCCCTGCGAACGATAACCTCCCTGCGCCCGGAATCTTCCATAGGGGAGCTAATTGAAGTGGGATGGGATCATGTCGGTGGACTCGCCCACATTCGTCGGCTCCTGTTCGAAGCCGTCATCCATCCGCTCCGATCACCAAAGGTATATGCTGACCTTCGCGCTCGACCGGTTCGCGGCGTGTTGCTGTATGGCCCGCCGGGGACAGGCAAGACCCTGCTGGCGCGTGCCTTGGCGGGAGAAACGGGGATTAATTTCCTCTCCCTTGGCGGATCCGACATTCTCTCGCAGTGTGCGGCATCGTCGGGGCACATCATTCGGGAACTTTTCCACCGCGCCCGCCAAATGTCTCCCTCCATCATTTTCCTGGATGATCTCGATTTGCTGTCGCCCGTCCGTCAACGCGGAGAGATGGCCAGCCTGGCAGAAAAAGCCGTGGCCGATTTGGTTCGTGAGATTGACCGACTGGAAGAACTGCGCGGGGTTGTTTTGTTGGCGGCAGCTCACAGCCTCGATGATATCCCGCCGGAGCTTCTCCGACCGGGCCGCTTTGACCTTTTGCTTGAAGTCCCGTTACCTGATCTGGCAGCTCTGCAGGAGATTTTCGCCATTCACCTTCGCGGTCGCCCTCTGGCTGACGATGTTGACCTCCTCGCATTGGCGCACCTGGCCTGCGGCTTCACGGGAGCTGACGTGGAAGCCGTCTGTCAGGAAGCTGCCTTACTGGCGATCAAAGAACACCTCGCGGAGGGAACGACTGCGTCTCTCCCCTCACCGGTCATCGCCCAACGCCACCTCACCGTTGCTGTCGAACAGATGTGTTTGCGTAAACTCCAGGAACGATGAAACGGTCTCTTGACCCTGTGGTGGTTCCTCTATAGAATTCGCGGCGGTTGAGATGATGAGAACGCCAATCTCCTTTCAGCCTCCCTCGCGCACGGAGCCACAGAAGCGCCGTCCCTCACCGGCTCTGTTGATGGTTCTCGCCTTCCTGTTTGTGTTTGTTCCTTTCCTGACCTGGTATCTGACCTGGTTCGGGCGACCCCTCACCGACAGCCAGATCGAGGCTTACCTGAACGATCAGGAGAAGCCACGGCACGCCCAGCATGCGCTGTCGCGGATTGCTGACCGTATGATGCGGGGAGATCGGTCGGTCACACGATGGTATCCCAGGATTGTCGCCCTGGCCGATCACCCCTTACCCGAGATTCGACAGACGGTCGCCTGGGTGATGGGCCAGGATAATGAATCCGCCGAATTTCATCAGGCGCTCGTCCGGTTGCTTGAGGATCCCGTTCTGATGGTGCGGTGGAATGCGGCGCTTGCGCTTGTGCGATTTGGTGATACCAGGGGTCGGCAGACGATCCGGGAGATGCTCAAACCGCATGTCATCACCGCGCCAAGCGATGGTGTAGTCACGGCCAGCATCGAACCGGGCACATCGGTCCGTCCGGGAACGGGACTGGTTTCCCTGACGAGAGACGATGGGCAGGTCGTGAAGGTGAGATCACCTCTTATGGGACGAGCCGATGTTCTCCTTGTTCCCGTGGGCTCGCGCGTCACTGCCGGACGCGAACTGATCCGCATCACTCCGGCGAGCGAAACGGTCTACGAGGCCCTGCGGGCACTCTACCTGATCGGAGACGCCGACGATCTGCCGGAAGTGGATCGCTACGCCAGTGGCGTGGATGGCATGTCCGATGCCGTGCGCCAGCAAGCCGTCTTCACGGCTCGCGCCATTCGACAGCGCCTTTCGGGATGACACGGCCAAAGCCGGTAAGCACAGCGCGGTGAAGAGGAAGTTTTGGTGGCCGTTGGGGCCGTCGCATTCCCCATTGACGTGAGCCCGGGATAGCTCTTCTCCTGGCCGAAGGTGCTTTATGGCTCCGAGAAGAGATGTCGTCTCCTCTGGAGCAATTGCCCGGGTGAAATCAGCCCGCCTGGACCAGATCTCGCGGTGAGAACGCCCTGGCCATCAAACGTACTCAGCGGGGACAATCATCCACTCGCTCGGGGGACGATTGGGAGTATCGGGTAACCGAACTCCGCGCGCTGCCTCCCATTCCTCGGTGCGAACCATGTCAATGGCATCCCAGGGGCAGCCGTCGAGGAATGTTCCGTCGGGCCCTTTGCTCGTGCATTTGGCGCAGCCGATGCAAAGCGTTTTATCCACTTCGATGCGCCCGAAGGGAGGATGCTCTTCGTCAGGGACCCAGAACATGCACTTGTCAACCGGGCAGTATTCCACACAGGCCGGCGAACCCGCGCACCCGGTGCAGTTCTCGTTGATCACAGCCACGAGTTTGGGCTTGCGTTTGCGAAGGTCGGTGCGCCCGGATGAAATCGGCGCGCGCTTCTGAATGATGAGGGCAGTAGTCATTGAACTCTCCTCCTTGCCCGAGCCGTTACAGTGTCCTCGAATCTCATCACGACCATCGAGCGTGAATCCTACTCTAGCACAGTATGTCCATACTGAGCAATTCCCTGCGATGCGGCGGGACACCGTATCCATGCGCGAGGGTGATTTCTCCGGATTAAGGACGTTTCTCGCCCCACCTGGTCATGACGGAGCGCGAGCTTTCACCCGGAGCTGTGGTAGTTGCCCCATTGCGGAGGAGGCCGATGGAGCCGCGCCTCATTTCACTCCGCCTAATCTGTCATAACCAGAGAGTTGGACAAGGAGGGCACCGGACCAGCAACGGCACGCAATTTGCACATCAAACTGTGTGTCACGAGCGATAATTGGCATCTTACTCACGAGCCGCCCGCAAAAGCAGCGGCGAGGAGGTGACTGATGAAACGCGACGCACTAGTACATATCAAGAGTGTCCTCTCGTGGATGGGGTGGGGAACTCTCATTGCCGGAGTCTTCGTCGGAACGTTCATGATGGGAGGGATAGTTGGTCTGATGCTGCTTCACCTTGTCGCGTGGAGTGCACTTTTTCTGATTCTCTGGGACTCCCGGTTCCCGGTTTCCGAGAAGGCCTTCTTCCTCTGCGGGGACTGTCGCTATCACTGGCCGCTCGATGAACACAACGCTATCTGTGCGCTCACGGAGCAGCCGGCGTTTGCTCCTAATCCGGCGTGCCGGGAGATGAGGGTGAAGCGGCCAGCCGCCTGAACCGGGGGACGGGACCGGGCAGCCGGACGATGTCTCGATGATGACCGATTTATTGCGTGCAGGACAGGCGTATCAGAATGAAACTTTCAGGCTCGTGGTAAAGAGGTTTGCGCGATAATCCTGAACTGATCGGAACCGGTCGTTGTAGCCGTAGTGCTGATAGTTCAGATTGACGCTGAGGGCGCGGTGCAGAGGAACGCTCAGCCGCGCATACGGGCGGTGGAACCGAATCGGGAGACTGCCCTCGGAGTGCACCAGGCCATACCCGACGGCGAGGCGGGCTTCTTTGTAAAGGGTGAGGTCGAGGCCCCCGTGGAAGACATGGCTGTCCTCCCGATACAGCAGCGAAGGGCGAGGAGCCCCTCCGGCGCGCACGTCTATGAGCGCCATCCGGGCCGTCAGGTGACTCCGGGTGTAATCGGCATCCACAGCCACACGTTCGGTAGCAGCCCAGGAGAGCGAAAATCCCCCGCTACGACCGCGATTTTGATTGCGGAACGTTCGGTCCAGAGCAAGCGCCCGACTCGGCCGCGTTTGATCGGTGAGCGACCCGGAAGCCGTGATCGTCCATTTGTCGTTCGGCCGGAGGGTCAGGCGGACGCGCCCGCGCTGATAATCGCGAGGATCCACTCCGGTGAATTCCGTCAGGTATCCCCCGTTTTCATAATCGAGGGCAAGGCGGAAAAATCGCCGCACGCGGTAACTGAGTCCGGCCAGCAGCGTCTCTGTCGTTTGCTCGCTTTCGATCCGCCGTTGCCGATTGAGCGTGGGAAAATCAGGGCCGGAGATCGTGTCGAATCCCACATCGGTTTGATCGAGGAGGACGCGGCGGTGCTCCACCCGGTATCCCCCTCTCACGACGAGCGTGGGAGTCAGGAGCACATCCCCCTCCACCTGATTCGTCACGGTGGCGAGTCGAGTCCGTCGGAAAGAGGATTCCTGTCTGCCCACGGGGACGTCGGGAAAATCACGATCCGTCAGTTGCTCGGTGAGAAATCGTGATCCCGCAATGGTGAAATGAGTCCCTCGAAAGGTAGTCGTCACAGTGAGGCGACGGGTCAGGGCAACGCGCACCGTCCCGTCAGCGACGGTCATGGGTTTGGTCGGTTGGGCGCGATGTCTCGATAGGCCATCGGCAGCGAATATACTGGTCTCCCGATTCAAAACCAGACCGGCAAACGACTGGGCGAAGTGGTAATCGCTATCGGTATCGCTATAGGTGAGCCGCGCAGTGAAGGCAATCCGCCGCAACCGGTGCGAGGCCAGGGAGACGCGGGTGAGGGGAGCCGTCCCCCGGACAAAGTAACTGCGGAGAAAATCGGTGAGGAATAATTGCTCGAGATCGAAAATCAAATCGGGATCGTTACCCAGGCTCAGACGGCCCGGCAGGGTATTCCCCTGATCATCTTTGAACTGACGGAATCCTTGTTCCAGGCTGAGCCGAAGCGGACCCAGTCGCAGATCCACTCCCGCGCGGTAGTCGTTCACCGTGTTCTTGACCAGGCGACGGATGAGGAATTCATCTCCGCCCAGATTGACGGTGGTGAAGGCCGGGCCGAAAGCGGCATTGCGACTGTAGCTCAGATGGGCTTGAAAGCGATCGGCATCGGGGAATAACTCTAACCGGAACGAGGACATCCGACGGGTCGAATCGTAGCTGTGCTGGTCGAATAAAATTCCCCGGTCGAAAAGAGGATTGGCGAAATCGGGAATGAAGGTGAAGTAATCAATCTTCCGGTAGCGATAGTGCAGGTCGTAGACGAGGTTTTTCTTCAGGTGCACATCCGCCGTGTTATAAGGATCACCGCCCCAGTTGTCGAGTGCTACCGAGAAGAGGTCGAACAAGCGCCCGCTGCTCTCCGGCACGGTTGCTTCCAGCGACGAGTGAAGGAGTTTCAATCCGGTTCCCAGGTTGATGTGACTCCGGTAGACGTGCTCGTTGCCGCTCACGTCCCGCCAGCGGGGTCCAAATTCGAGCGTGTGCTTAACTGCCACACCGCGCACGGTGAGTCCTTCCTGAGCGCGTGGCCGAGGCGATGGATTCGCTCCTGGTGGGGCCGCCGGACGAACCTCTGCGACCGAGTCTTTCTCTCCCGATTGGAGTGCTCCGACGACGGGCATTCCCGTGGAGAGGAGAAAAAGCACGGCGAGCATAATGAGCCTGCATTCCCTCATGGCAGCTTCCCTTTCATCGGAGAAAGAGACGGTTCGTATTTGATCCGTGGATCATCACATGGCAGCTCGTGCAGTTTTGATACCGCGGGCTGCTCAGATCGTGAAACCCTTGAGGCGCATCCGCCGCCGCTCCCTGGCGATCACCGTGACATTCCAGGCAAAGCAGCCGGATGTCGCTGCGAACGAGCATGCGGGGATTGATCGAACCGTGCGGGACGTGACAGGCGAGGCACCGATCCGATCTCAACGCGATGTGCTCGAAGACGAAGGGGCCCTCCTTATCCGTATGACAGCGGAGACAAAGGGCATCCCGGCCGCCGAGCGTCTCCACGCTCTGCGTGATATTGAAAGAGGAATGTTGCTCGTGACAGTCGCGGCAGTTCATCCCTCCTTCGGGAACCTTGTGGTGAAACGGGCGGGCGAATTCCGCTCGAATCTCGCGGTGGCAATCGAAGCAGAGGCCCGGCGCCTGGTGACGAAGGATATAAGGATGCGTTACCTCCTGGTGGGGATTGTGACAATCGTTGCAGGTGACGGAATCAATTTTGTGCTGGTTTTGATGGAAGCCGCATGTCCCCGCCCGCTTCTCCTGGTGGCAGGTAATACACATCTCTGCGACTTCTCGTGCCGAGGCTTTTGCCGGATTGAAGATATGTCCCTGTCCCCCGGCCTGGACGTGTTGTCGGCCCGGGCCATGACACATCTCGCAACCTTTGACCGGAGGAACGTACCTTGGGCTACGTACGGTCGCAAAATGAGCCGTCCGCGAGAACCAGGTGTAAAACTGCGGGTGACACGCGCGACAGGTCTCTGCCCCCACAAAATCGGCTGCCTGGGCAGGCTGTTGCGTCTGCTGTTGGTGAGCCGGTACCTCGTCCCGGCTGTGAGAATTCGGGTGAGCCGCGACCATGCTCGACGCTCTTGCCGGGATCGCGCTTCCCACAAAAGCATCGGCCACGGTCGCGCCGATAATGAGTGAGAGGGCAACAAGAGGAATCCAGATCATCCAGGAGTGGTTCTGCGTCATAGGATCGCTTCGATCATCGCCAAAGGGAGAGGGGAAAGAGCGGGGCCGTTCGATCGCCATTCTTCCCTGCAAGTTCCTTGCGGGATGTTACGCCTGCCACCGGTCATCTTACCCTCCCTGGCGACGAGCGTATCATCTCCGTTTCTCAACCCGCTCGGAAGCATCCTCCCACTCTGGGGAGAGATAATCGAGATCACGCCTGATGTACCCACCCTCAGGCAGCGCAGCTTAAACGTGCTCTCCCTCATCCTGAATTACGCCTATCCTAGGAAGGTGAAGACGGCCATGTTAATGATCTGAGACCGCTCCGTCAATGAAAAATGATCTACGTGATGCAAGTCGTGGGTTAGAAAAAAAGAACAGCAGTCAAGCAAAAAGTTAGTTGACACGGCGGCGCAGAAGCATACAATAATACGCGACCCATCCTGGTGAAGAACTAGCCTTCGGTGCAAATTGCAAGGAGAGGGGCCAGGAAAGCTGTGGAGTGGAAAAATCAAGGTTTTGGTGTAACTGCCAGGCGACATGATTTCGTATTTGCTGACGGCCTTATGATATTTCATTGGGTGAGGTGTCTGGACAATCGGTCGTATGATTTTCTCCCTTTGAACGCAAGGCAGAAGTCAGTTTTCAGGGTTCTTTACTCCAGGTAGATTTTCGTTAGCAGCCGTTTCTTTTGAGAAAGCACCGGAGGGATGCGGGTGAGGGGAAGGCGAGAGCGGGCATTCCACGACAGGGTCAGACTTAATAAGGTCCGCCGGCTTCACATCGCTCTTCTCTGGACGTTCTCCTTCCAAGTCAGGAGGCCCGCTGTGCAGTACACGTTCACCTGCTGCCGGGTCGGTGCGCGTGATCCCTTCTACGTTTCCCGAGCAGACCTGGTCGAAGGCGGCGTCATCAAAAGGCGATACTTTGTGCCTTTCTCAACCGCTCCACTCGGTGCGCGGGTGCTTATCGCAAGCATTTCCTTCGGGGTGTCGTTTGGCAGCAGGGGGGATCAGTTTCCTCGCCCTGTGCTTTTGACCACACCAAAACTTAAGGAGGGATCAGCCTATGGCGATAAATCTCAAAGTTAACGGGAGGTCGGTGACACTTGACGTTGATCCGACGATGCCCCTTCTTTACGTGCTCAGCGATTTCCTCCAGCTCAACGGACCGAAGTTCGGCTGTGGTCTCGGGCAGTGCGGGGCCTGCACGGTTTTAGTCGAAGGTGAGGCCATTCGCTCGTGCATTACGCCGGTGTCGTCCGTTGAGGGGTTCGAGATCGTGACCTTAGAGGGGCTTGGATCGCCGGATAATCCACATCCGATTCAGCGGATATTTATCGAGGAACAGGCTGTGCAGTGTGGCTTTTGCCTGAGTGGGGTCATCCTCACGGCTAAGGCGATTCTCGATCAGAACCCGCGCGCCAGCGAAGAGGATATCTCTCGGGCCATGAGCGGCGTTCTCTGCCGCTGCTGCACGCATGTTCGGATGGTGAAAGCCATTCAGCGTTACCAGAAGGAGGTGGCCGTATGAAGAAAAGACGAGTCCGAAGGACGTATGAGCCGCTTCTGACTGCTGATGCCCAGGCCGCCCTGGAGAGGGCGGGCTTCACCCGCCGGAATTTTCTCAAGGGAGCCGGGGCCTTGATCGTTAGTTTCAGCATGGCCGGCGTTGCCGAGAAGGTCGTGGGATCGGCAGCCGGTGCCGTACAGCAACCGGCGGATCCAAGAGACCTGCTCGATTCCTGGATCGCCATCGCCGAAGATGGGCGAGTGACCGCTTACGTGGGCAAGGTGGAGCTGGGGCAGGGAATCGCGACGGCTCAAGTGCAGTTGGTTGCGGAGGAGCTTTATGTTCCCATCTCGCGCGTGACGCTGATCTACGGCGACACAGCCGTTGCGCCTGATCAAGGAGTGACGGCGGGCAGTCAATCGCATCCCACTAATTTCAATCCGCTGAATCCATCGAGTCCCGGAAATCGCAGTTTGCTGACGGCCGCCGCGTCGGCTCGTGAAGCTCTGCTGAAATTGGCCTCCGAGCGCTTGGGCGTTCCCGTCGAGCAGCTCACCATTTCCGAAGGAGTGATCAGCGTGAAGTCCGATCCCTCCAAGAGGGTGAGCTACGGCGAGTTGGTCGGCGGCAAGAAATTCAACCTTCCCGTTGATCCCAATGCCAAGCCGAAAGATCCAAAGGAATGGACCATTCGTGGAACCTCCGTTCCTCGTCTGGAGATCCCGGCGATGGTCACCGGTCAGTTCGAGTATGTTGGAACGGTGCGGGTTCCCGGCATGGTTCACGGACGTGTCGTGCGGCCGCCGGTTGTCGGAGCGACGCTCGTCAGCATTGACAATCAAAGCGAAGTTGAACAAATGCCGGGCAACGTGAAGGTTGTCCGCAAGGGCAACTTCGTGGGCGTTGTGGCTGACACCCAATGGGCTGCCCAGAAGGCCGCGGAGGCGCTCAAGATCACCTGGAAGATGCCCGATACTCCTCTGCCTCCCTTTTCGGAGTTTTATCAGTGGCTGCGCTCGCAGCCGCTCGATAAGTTCAGCCACACCCGACCTGTTGACTCTGGCGACGTGGATCAGAAGCTGGCTAATGCTGCTAAGGTCATTCGGGCGACGTACTTTCACCCCTACCAGATGCATGCCTCAATGGGAGCTTCCGTAGCTGTCGCCGACGTGCAAGGAGATAAAGCGACGATCTGGTGCGCCAGCCAGAATGTCTACGCTCATCGGGATACGGCCGCGCGTATTCTCGGCATCCCTGCGAGCAACATTCGCGTGATCTTTCGCACTGGCACCGGCTGCTACGGGCTCAATGGGGCGGACACGGTCGGATTCGATGCCGCGATTCTATCCCAAGCTGTGGGCAAGCCCGTGCGCGTGCAACTTTCGCGCAAAGATGAGATGGCCTGGGAGAACTATGGGCCGGCCTACGTCATCGAGCAGCGCGCCGCCGTTGATGCTCAAGGAAACATCATCGCCTGGGACCATGAGAGCTGGACGCTGAACCGGGGTGGTCGCCCCAATGCGAATAATCCGGGCAATGTTCCCACGGGCTATCTTGTCGGATTCCCCTCGCCGACGGTCACGCCGAGCGGCACAATCCCCAATCCTCCGCAAGCTTTCCCCCGAAATGGGAGCAACCACGTTCCCTCGTATGTCACCGGTCGAGGACGAGACGGGGTGGCCCGGTATCTGGGAACGGTGGAAAGTCAGCGGGTGATCGTGCACACGCTGGCGTCACCCTTCTTTACCGGACCGCTTCGGTCTCCGGCGCGATTGCAAAACACTTTCGCCCACGAATCGTTCATAGATGAAATTGCGGCCGCTGTTGGCGCTGACCCGGTGGAATTTCGTCTCCGCCACCTCAACAACGTCCCGCCGACCGAGGAGATCAGCGGTGAACGACTCAAGGCGGTTATTCGGGCGGCGGCCCAAGCTGCGGGCTGGGATCCGCGACCTTCTCCCAAGCCCGGCAACCCCCGTACCGGTGTTGTCACGGGTCGTGGAATTGCCGCCTGTCTCTACGAGGGCGACAATGGCTATTGCGCGGTCGTGGCGGAAGTCGAAGTGGATCAGGACACGGGTGTGATTACTCCCACGAGGTTCTTCGTCGGCCATGATTGCGGCCCCATCACCAATCCCGATGGATTGCGCAATCAGATCGAAGGCGGCCTCTATCAGGGCATGAGTCGGGCTCTGGTGGAAGAAGTGAAGTGGGATAGTGAGAAGATCACCTCTGTGGACTGGATCACCTATCCTGTGATGACGTTCGGCCACAAGACTCCTGAGATCGTGAGCGTACTCATTGACCGCCGGGACGTCGAAGCCATGGGTGCCGGTGAGACAACGATTACCGTTGTCGCTGCTGCCATTGCCAATGCTGTTTTCGATGCCACGGGCGCTCGGCTCCGGCAGATTCCCTTCACGCCGGAACGAGTTAAGGCAGCATTGGCCGCACGTGGGTAGTCGGTTTTCGGGGCGTGGGTCGGTAGTGCCCACGCCCGATCTCGTGACGCCAAGAGGAATGGGATGAGGGTATCTTCGCCTGATGAGACCGGTCGGGGCAGCCTGTACCGGTCTGCCGATCTTCAGCCGGTTCGTTCTCATCGCTCCAGGTGTTTCCCGTTCGGATCGAGGCGGAAGAGGAGTAATCCGCATTTTTTTGACTTGAGAAACGCGAAAAGAGCGCTGTGGTCAGTTTCAGGAGACGCCGTTCATAGAGTCTCGCGCCCCGTGACTTGGGGTCATCGGGGCGGTGGATGAAGGAGTCTGCATCAAAAGGAGCTGACCTAAGAAAGGTCCGCAGACCTTGCGATGCGCGTCCCCTGGAGCATGGCGTGAGCTTCAGGTGGAAAACCCAAACTGAAAGGAGGCATATCAGCATGAGTCGCATCACCCTGAAGGTCAACGGTCGTTCGGTTACGGTGGACGTGGAGCCGGACACGCCATTGCTGTACGTGTTGCGCAATGACCTGGGATTGAACGGGCCGCGATTCGGCTGTGGTCTCGGGCAGTGCGGAGCCTGTACGGTGATCGTGGAGGGCGAAGCGATCCGATCCTGTATCACCCCCGTTGAATTCGTCGAGGGATTCGACATCATCACGCTCGAGGGATTGGGAACGTTGGAAAATCCACATCCCATCCAGAAGGCGTTCATCGAGAACCAGGCGGCACAGTGCGGTTACTGCATCAACGGGTTCATCATGCAGGCAAAGGCGTTTCTCGATCAGAATCCGCGGGCGAGCGACCAAGAGATCATCGCCGCGTTAGAGGGAAATCTGTGCCGTTGTGGGACCTATCTGCGAATCCTCCAGGCCGTCAAGCAATATCAACAGGAGGTGCGCCTATGATGACGAGAACACTCATGCCAGAAGCTGTTGCCGACCCGACCAGTGTCGAGGATGTCTTCGCCATCACCGGTTTTGATGAGACCGTGAAAAGGCGAGGGATGTCCCGGCGAAGTTTCCTCAAAGGCACGGGCATGCTGGTTGTTTCCTTCAGCCTTGGTCGTGCTATGAAGCTGGCGGAGTGGGGAGAGGAGGCGCTCGCCCAGGTTCCGTCCAACCAGGTTGATTCTTTCATCGCCATCGCGGCCGATGGAAGTGTCACCGCCTTTACCGGGAAGGTGGATCTTGGCACGGGGATTTCCGTCGGTTTGAGGCAGATGCTGGCGGAGGAACTCGATGTCGCTTACGAACGCATCCGTTGGATTCAAGGGGATACGGCTGTTGTCCCCGATCAAGGGGCGACTGTGGGCAGCCGATCCATTTCCGACGGAGGAGCCACAATCCGGCGAGCCGGAGCCGCCGCCCGCCAATTCCTTCTCAATCTGGCGTCCGAACGATTGGGTGTCCCTGTGGATCAACTGGTCGTCAATGATGGCGTGGTCAGCGTCAAGTCCGATTCGAGCCGCAAGGTCACCTATGGGGAGCTTATCGGTGATCGGAAGTTCGGCCTGACAGTTCCGGCCGCCGGTCAGATCCAACTGAAGACGCCCGATCAGTTCCGGGTCATCGGCAAACCGATTCCGCGAGGAGACATCGCGGAGAGAATCTTTGGCGTTCCCTTCGTGCAGAATGTCCGCGTGCCGGGGATGGTACATGCCCGGGTCGTTCATCCTCCAGCCAGCAATGCCAAGCTTCTCAGCGTGGATGAATCGGCCGTGAGGCAAGTACCGGGCTTCATCGCGCTCGTCGTCAAAGGGGACTTCGTCGGCGTGGTTTGTGAACGGGAGGAACAGGCGATCAAAGCGGCCAAAGTCCTCAAGGAGGCCTGCCGGTGGTCAACTCCTGATCCCTCGTTCCCGCCAATGACCGACCTTTACACATGGATGAAGCAAGCGGATGCTGCGCCGAGCAATATCATTCCACCCGTCGGCGATGTGGATGCCGCTCTGGCCAGTGCTCCCCGGGTTTTCAGTCAAACCTACTACTGGCCCTTTCAAATGCATGGAGCCATGACGCCCATGTGCTCGGTCGCCGATGTCAAAGGGGACAAGGTGACCATCTGGTCGGGGACCCAGTATCCACATGGGACGCGCACGCCGGTGGCCAATTACCTGGGCATTCCTGTAGAGAATGTGCGGGTGATCTACGCCGAAACCTCAGGGGTCTATGGCCGGGCAGTGACCGACGATTCCGTCCTTGAAGCGGTGATCCTCTCACAGGCGGTGGGTCGTCCGGTCAGACTGCAGTGGATGCGCGAAGATGAGCACGGCTGGGAACCAAAAGGTCCGGCTCACGTGATGACTGTCCGGGCAGGTACGGATGCGGCGGGTACGATCATCGCCTGGGAGTTCGAGGATCGGACGTTTCCCTGGACGATGTCCGAACCTTTAGCGGCCCGGCTTATGGGCTCGACACGTCCGGATGGGACCTTCAATAATGGGTCCGGCTGTGCCGGTCAGGAGTACGCCTTCCCCAACAAGCGGATCATCAGACGTAACCTCAGTTTTGCTGCTCTGGCCAAGTTCCAGCAGAATACGACGCTTCGGACAACGGCCTTGCGGGCCCCGGGAGATCCGGCGCGCGCCTTCGCCTGTGAGTCGTTCATTGACGAGCTGGCGGCAGCAGTCCAGGCCGATCCCATCGAATATCGGCTGCGCCATCTCAACCCGAGCGACGCTGTTCAATCACGGGTCATTGATGTGATCAAGGCAGCAGCGGAACGGAGTGGATGGCAGCCGGGACCTTCTCCGCGGCCGGGGGTCCCACGAACGGGCGTCGTGACGGGACGGGGATTTGCCTTCGCCCGTCGGGGAACGTATGTAGCTGCTGTTGCTGACGTCGAAGTGGATCAGGACACCGGTGGAGTCCGGGTCACTCGCATCGTCATTGCCCACGACTGCGGGTTGATCATTAATCCCGATAGTGTGGTGCAACAGATCGAGGGGCAGGTCATCCAGACCGTCGGTCGAGCCCTCCGGGAAGAGGTCGTCTTTGATCAGTATCGGGTGACGAGTCTGGACTGGATCACCTATCCCGTCACGCGGTTCCCGGACGTGCCTCAAGTGGACATCGTGCTCATCAATCGGCCCGATCAATCTCCAATGGGCGTTGGTGAGCCTGCCCTCAATCCCGTCCCGGCAGCAATCGCGAATGCGATCTTCAACGCGACGGGAGCCCGGCTCCGTCAGGTGCCTTTCACGCCGGATAGGGTGAAGGCCGCCCTTGACGCTCGTCGCTGAGGAAGCGGGCTGCTCCCTCGTCCGGTATCCGCTATTGAGGGAGCAGCCTTCCCCTGTCGCGGGATGACAAGAGAGAAATCTGTCTCGTCTGGCTGCTGAAAGGGGGTGGAACACAGGGGCCATCTGCGGTTTTTGCGCGCTCTGACCGAGGAAACTTTATGCGTATAGTGCTGCTGTGGATCAGCGTCGTTGTCGTCATTCTGACCCCATTTCATCACCTCCTGCATCCGGTAGGCGCCGCATTCAACACTCGGACTCGTCATGCAATTCAGTGGTCTGGCCATCTCAATGAGGCCGACACCCGGCCGCAGAGTAAGCTGAGCGTCTACGCCCCTGATCGAATTGTGGCCGACAGCCCAACTCGCGTGGTGGAGTTCATGTCCACGGGGTTTCGATATGTTCCCAGGGGAATTTCGGTTCCCGACTTCCACTTCGGGCTGGAGACGATTTCGGCAGGAAATTTCCTGCTCCGCGTACGAGATCACCAAACGCTTCCTCAGCTGACCGGTGAAAGCGAAGTCAGCTATCCCCGGGGATTCGGCGTGACCGAAGTCTATTTGGTTTTTGACAATGGGATTGAGCAGTTATTTTTCCTGAAGCAAAACCCGAATCCCGCGGCCCGCGCCCTCATCATTTCCGGTCGGGTTCTCACGGAACTATGGAGTCCCGTTACGACGACGGTTCGGGGAATAACGTTCTACGCCGATGGGCGCGCGGCTCTGCACTACGGTCCGGTGACCGTTATTGATGCAAAGGGTCGTACGCTGCGGGCGGAGATGGCTTTCACCGGCACGCACCTGAACATCATCATTGATGGAGCCTGGTTGCGAGAGGCGACATATCCGGTTGTGGTTGATCCGTTCATCGGCCCGGTGACTCCGATCGCGGCGACGCCTTCTGCTGCGGGACATCCGGCCATGGCCAGCGACACGGACCACGGCCGCTACCTGGTTGTTTGGGAGCAGGAAACCTCCGGCGACAGTGAGATCATGGGGCAGTTGATTGATGCCAGCGGCAGTCCTGCGACCTGTCATCCCGATCCGTTTCCGATCAGTCGGCAGCAGCGGGCTCGCGATACTTCGCCGGCCATCGTGTACGATCCATCTCGCCGGAGATTTCTCGTTGTTTGGGAAGAGCGGGACTCTGACTCAGCAATGGTCACCTCCCGGATCAAAGGACGGTTTGTCGGCAGTCCCGACGATTGTGCTTCTCTGACTCCGGCAGGATCTGCCCTTGAGCTGACGCGGGGAGATGCCCGCGCGCGAGCCCCCGATGTGGCCGTCGGCGTGCTGCCCGATGGAACAACGCGCTTCCTCGTCGTATTCCTCAAGCAGGGGGCAGGTGAGGAGGCCGATGTCTTCGGGCAGATCGTCACGGAGGAGGGAATGTTGTCCGGAGACTCCATCTACATCGGAGGACCAACCGGGTTCGCGCCTCGGTTTCATCCTTCGGTGGCCTTTGGTGAAGCGGGCCGCGCTGAATTTTTCTCGGTCGTCTACCGGGCAGCGGATCGAGTCTTACGAATGGCCAGAGTAACGCCCGCGGGGAAGAGTCAGCCGGTGGCTCAACAATTGATCGTTGATCCGGTGGTGAATGATGATCCCGCTGACGGAGGACCGCTGGCCACCGACGTGCGTCCCGTGATCGCCTATAGCCGTTGGGGTCATCGGTGGATGGTGAGCTGGATTGACTACTCTCCTCGTTTTGGCGCGGTCTTGCAATGGATGGAAGTGCTGGCCACGAGCTTCCTCTGGCAGAGCACATTCACCACACTTCTCGGCCCCTTCCGCTACGTTCGAGGTTTGTCGTTGACCAGTTCTCCACACTCACCGGATTTTGTCGCTGCCCTCGCCGTCGGGGTGAGTCCGCGGACGGGATTTGACATCTTTGTCTTCCAGCTTCAGTACCGGATTGACTTCTTCAGCGCAACACTCCGACGCGATACCCTGGCGGGCGGAAGCTGGAACGATTGGTATCCGATCATCGGAGCGAGTTCACAACCGGAGGATTATTTTGTCGTCTGGCAGCGGAATCTTCCCGATGGGACGTTCGACATTGTCGGGCAGAGTTATGTTCCCTAGTGGGCTGGACAGCAGTGGCCGACCGTTCTACCATTGCCTCATCGCACGCATGGGGAGGAGGAAAAGTCATGAGCGAGCGGGAGGAACTCCTTCGAGCGATTGACGCAGCAGGAGCGGTGGGCAAGAGGATGGCCCTTGCTTCTGTCGTTCGCGTGACAGGCTCCGCCTACCGACGAGAAGGAACCCGAATGCTCATTGACGAAGACGGGACAATGACCTGCATGATCTCCGGCGGCTGTCTGGAACCGACAATCGCCGAGATCGCCCGAACCGTCATGGAAACGAACAAACCCGCGATCCATCATTTCGATCTGGAAGAAGATGTCGTCTGGGGACTCGGCATCGGTTGTGGCGGCTCCGTTGATGTCTATATCGAACCTCTGGAAGTGGTTTCTCCCGTTGATGTGTGGTTGGAGGATTTGCGAGAAGGGAAGGCGGTGACGCTCGCCACCGTGATCGAGGCTTCTGGGCCGGGAGAGGTCTCCGTTGGAAACCGCATGCTCGTGCGCGAGGATGGGTCGCAGAGGGGAACGCTGGGGTCATTGAAGTTGGACGAAGCGGTTCGCCAGGTCGTGGAGCAAAAGTTCCGTGAGTTGATGCCGCGGTCGGAGACGCGGAAATTTTCTCTGCCCACGGGACAGACGGCGGATGTTTTTATTGATGTGACCGTCCCGCCGTCAGAACTCGTCATCTTCGGGGCCGGTCACGATGCCATTCCGCTAGCGGCTCTGGGGCTCGGCCAGGGGTACCGGGTGGTGGTCGTGGATGCGCGACCGGCCTTTGTGACATCGGAGCGTTTCCCCGGAGCGAAGCTCATCCTTGCTCATCCGGCCGAGTTCAAGGATCGTGTTGTGCTTGGCCCGCGCAGTTACATCGTCATCATGAACCATCATCTGGAGCGGGATCGCGCCTGTCTCCGGTTCGCCCTTGAATCGGCGGCCCCTTATGTCGGGGTGTTAGGGCCGCGTTCGCGATTTGAGAGATTGGTCGAGGGCCTTCGCGAGGAGGGATTCGAGCTGACCGATGATCACCGTGCTCGGGTCTACAGCCCCGTGGGTCTCGATGTGGGAGCTGACTCGCCGGAGGAGGTTGCCCTCAGCATACTGGCCGAAATTCTCGCCGTGAGGAATCAGCATGCGGGGGGCTTTCTGCGTCAACGCCCCGGTCGCATTCACGCTCCGGCTAAAGGCGCGGAGGCGTCCGCCGCATGAAGGTGAATCGAACGGGCTTCCGGATCCGAAGGGCCCAGGAGGCCCAAAAAAGAGGCCGTCTCAGGCGATGAATTGCCATCGGTTGCAGGAACATGGGGGGAGGAACGGGACAGTTGACTGATTCCTTTGGCCGCGTGGCACGGAAGTTGCGCATCTCGGTGACCGATCGCTGCAATTTCCGCTGCTTTTTCTGTATGCCCGTGGATCCAAGCTGGCTGCCGCGCGACAAGATGCTGACGTATGAGGAGATCGCCCGATTGGTTCGGATCTTTGCATCGCTCGGCATCTCGAAGGTGAGGCTCACCGGAGGCGAGCCGCTCGTGCGGCGAGAAATCGAGACGCTCGTGGCGATGATTCGCCAGGTGCCGGGAATCGAGACGATCAATCTCACGACCAATGGGTTTTATCTGGCTGAGAAAGCGGCCAGCCTCCGAGCCAGCGGCCTTCAGGGAGTCACCGTCAGTCTTCATAGCCTCCGCCCGGATCGGTTCCATGACATGGTCCGGGCCAGTGGCGTCTTCGAGAGAGTACTGACCGGGATCGACTGCGCCAGGCGCGAGGGGCTGCACGTCAAGATCAACTGTGTCGTGATTCGAGGCTGCAACGAAGATGAATTGCTTGATTTCGCCCGGCTCGCCTACGAGGGCAATGTAACGGTGCGGTTCATCGAGTATATGCCGTTCGATGGGGAACAGTCCTGGGATATGAGGAAGGTCGTCAGCGGGGAGGAAATCATCGAGCGCATCTCAGCGGTGTATCGTCTGATCGAATGTCCCCGGGAAGCTGGAAGCACGGCCCAGCTCTATCGCTTCCAGGAGGGATCGGACGGGGAGATCGGGCTGATCACCTCCATGACCAAACCCTTCTGCGGTGATTGTGATCGCGTGCGCCTGAAGGTCAATGGAGCCATCGTGCCCTGTATGTTCAGCCCTGCCGAATACAGTATCATGCCCCTGTTGCGGGGAGGGGCATCGGATGAGGACCTGAGATCGTTCATCTCCAGCGTTTTTTCAAAGAAAGCGCCGGGCGTTCAAGCACTCCTGCAGCACGCTAATCTGGGTTCTCATGTTCGTCCCATGTACACCATCGGTGGGTAGGATGGCCTGCTCACATCGAAATCAGTAGCAATGGTTACGGTCCGCGTCATTTTCTTCGCCCGCTGTCGAGATATCACGGGAACCGAAGAGGACGAGCTTATCCTTGCCGATGAGCCGTCGGTGAAGATGGCTGTCGAACGCCTGGCGGAGAAGTATCCTCGTCTCAAGGAAATGCTCGATCGGTCTCTGCTGGCGGTCAACGAAGAGTTCGCCACCTTGACCACCCGGCTCCGGGAAGGCGATACGCTGGCTATTTTGCCCCCGGTGAGTGGCGGCAGCGAGGACGACCTCTGCGAGATCACCCGTGAGCCGATTGATCCCTCCGGTGTGATCAAACGCCTGCTCCGGGATGAGGATGGAGCCGTGGTGACCTTTGAAGGTGTGGTGCGCAATCACTCGATGGGGAAGACTGTCCTTCACCTGGAGTACGAGGCCTATGAGCCGATGGCACTCAAAATGATGCGTCAGATTGCGGAGGAGGTTCACCAGAAGTGGCCGATAGATCGGATTGGAATCGTTCATCGGCTGGGGCGGCTCTCCATCGGAGAGACAAGCGTTCTGATCGTGGTCACATCAGCACACCGGCGAGAGGCTTTTGAAGCCTGTCACTACGCTATTGATCGGCTGAAGAAGATTGTGCCGATCTGGAAACGGGAATATTTCGAGGATGGGGTGGTGTGGGTTGAAGGGGAAGGGCGCTTCCCCGCAGAGGGTTCCCCATCGTAGCCGCGCGAGCCTTGTCATCGCGCGATGGCCCTGATATGAGGTGAGGTCTTTCTCGCCACGAAAGCAGGAGGACGCACGGGCGATCCTCCGAGCGAAACGCTCGACAGATATTTTTTGGCGCAATCTGCCCGAAGACACTCATCTTGCAAGGAGAGGGAAACGATGAAGCAGAAATTGGTCAAGGTTATGGCAGTAGGTCTCCTCTGCTTTGTTCTGTACGTCGGAGCCGTTCGGTCGAATCAAACCGGTCCGGTTCCGGGCGCCGCAGGCGTCCCGGCAGGCGGGGGTATTGCTGCTGAATCCACCTGCATTCAGTCAGGCTGTCACGAGAGCTTTCCCCTCAATCCCGACTCGCGGGGGCGGATCGAGCTGAGCGGAGTACCGGATAATTACCTCCCGGGTCAACGGTATACGCTCACGTTTCGCATCACCCATCCCGATACGGATCGGCGGCGGTGGGGATTTGAGGTCACAAGCGTGAATCTTCTGGACTACAGACCGGCGGGGACTCTTGAAGTGACCGACCGACGCAACACCCAGATCGTCACCGACCCCCTTCGCGGCAACCGACAATACATCGGCCACAGCGTTCTGGGGACGGGACAGGGTCGGACAGGCGGCTTTAGCTGGACATTCGCCTGGGTCGCACCGAGCGGCAATGTCGGCGATGTGGCGTTCTATGGCAGCGGGAATGCAGCCAATGGCGATTCGCAGCCTGGTGGCGACAAGATTTATAACCCGACGCCCAACCCGCTCGCTGTTGCTAAAGGTCAGTTCAGCTTCCGAAATATCGCCGCGGCGGCGAAAGTGGATTCTCCCTCCGGTGAGGGTGTCGCCGTCAGCGATTTCAATAAAGACGGGCTGGATGACATCTACATTGCCCGCGACGGACAGGATGCGCTCTTTCGCAACAACGGCGACGGGACATTCACCGATGCCGCCAGAACTGCGGGCATCACCGAGGACCAGGCTGGTCGTGCTGCCGCTTGGGGTGACTTCGATAATGACGGCCACCTCGATCTCTACGTCGTCAATGAGGGCCCGGATCGGTTGTACCGCAATAACGGTGATGGGACCTTCACCGATGTTACGGCTCAGGTCGGGATTAATGAGCCGACTTCGGGTCATGGCGTCGCCTGGGGAGATTTCAACGGAGATAAGTGGCTCGATCTCTACGTTGCTAATGACGGTCAGGATGCACTCTATCTCAACAATGCCGGCATGTTCGTGAAGGTAGATCCAACGACGGCGGGCCTGGCCGAGTCAGCAGCAAGTTGGGCTGTCGCACTGGCTGATTTCAACGGAGATGGACGGCTTGATATTTTCGTCGCTCGTGACGGTCAGGCGGCGCTCTATCGCAATGAAGGCAACGGTACGTTCACAGACGTCGCGGCGACAGCCGGAATTCAAACGACGGATGCCCAGGCCCGGGCCGCCGCCTGGGGTGACTTCGACAAGGATGGCCGGCCCGATCTCTTCATCGCCGCCGTGGGCAAGGATTTCCTCTTCCGCAACAAAGGTGATGGCACCTTTGCCGATGTAACGACTCAGGCCGGCGTAGCCGATTCCGCCGTGGGCCGAGCCGTCGCCTGGTCTGATTACGATGAAGATGGAGACCTTGATCTTTTCGTCGCGAATGAGGGTCAGGATTTCCTCTATCGCAACAACGGCAATGGAACGTTCAATCAGGTGGCGACTTTTTCCAATCTGACCGATACGGCGACCGGTCGAGCGGCGGCCTGGCTCGACGTGGACAAGGACGGCAATCCCGACCTCTTCGTCGTCAACACTGCCGACGGGAACTTCCTCTACCGCAATCCGGGACGCTCCGGACCGCCCCCTGAGACGCTCACGGGGGCTTTTCGGCGTGGTGCCTCCTGGATCGTCGCTGCCTTCTGGATTGTGCGGGCGCTCTGGGCGGCAATGGGTCTAGGACCTTCGTAAAAAGATTCTTCTGCCGCTCATCCGTCGCGCCAGTTCCGGAGCGACCTCCCGGCGGCTGGCGCGATGGATTCTCCTACCCTTTCACGCGTTGCACATTGGAGGGGAGTTTTTGTGAGAAGAGATTCTCAGGGAGCTTGACGTTCAATTTCAGCTCATCCAGGGTGAGGGTGGTAACGTCGCGGTTGATCTCGATGAATTTCTGGATGGTCGGAAGCCAGACGCTATGATCAATCCAGAGATCAACCTGCCGATAGAGCCCTTTCTTATTGACCTTCGGCATCAGGGTCAGGTGGGTTGTGCGACGCCCTTGAATCGTTTCCTCGCCAACCACCGAGATGGAATAGTCCTCCATTGCCTGCGACAGCCCTCCGAGAAGATAGGCTAAAAACCCGGCTGCCGCTCGGCTCGCATACCGGTCAATGCTTCCTTCGATGACTTGATTGATCCGCGGCTGATAGAAGGTGAAATAGTTGTCCTTGACCGTCAGGATTCGGACGTCAGGAACCTTGATCTCCACGCGAATCGAGAATTTTCCATCGGGTTTCCGCTTGGCGTACAGAATACCGCGTTCGGGAGGATCTTCCAGACCCAACTGGGTGTAGGCCTTCTGCTGGCTGAGCGTGGCTTGAAGCGTTTGCATCCGACGGAGGGTGCCGGCCATGCGGTCGAGAATGGGAGTGAGCGAGGCATCTCCTCCAGAAGCAGGGCGGGTTGTCCCACCGACGGGCGGCAAGAACCACCCCATCAGGATCACGACAAGCGCACTGAGGGTCTTGGTCATCTCCTCTCTCCTGCCCAGATCAGAGCGAGACATGGTAGGAATCACGCCGGATTTTGTCAAGCCTGCTGCCGACGGTGGGTCCGTGCTTTGGGAAGGGCCTTCTTCTTCACCGTCTTGACGGTGACCTCTGATCCTCGGAGTCTTTCTCCGCATTTGGGGAATTGTCTGGAGGGGTCTGAGAACCGGTGACCGTCTCCTTCTGGTTTGTAACAGGAGGAGCAGATGCAGGTTGCGGTTTATGAAACCAGTCGCTTGGGGTAAGGAAGATGAAAGCCAGAATGAGGATGCAGAGGACATCATACTGCCACGAGCCCCGTTCGTAGGACCAAAGGAGGATGTTCTTGACCATCTTCCTGATCATGGCGCGATTTCCTGTCACCTCAGTGCGTCGAGGCTGTCCCCGGATCAAGAGATAATTTTGCCATCCCGCATGTGGATGATGCGATTGGAATAGGCGGCAGCCTCCGGGTTGTGAGTGATCATAATGATGGTTTGACCGAAGCGCGAGTTCAAATCCTTGAGCATTTTGAGCACGATGTGCGAGTTCTCGGAATCGAGGCTGCCGGTCGGCTCGTCGGCAAGGATGATGGCCGGTTGCGTGATGATCGCCCGGGCAATGGCGACGCGTTGTTGCTCGCCTCCGCTCAATTCGTTGGGTTTGTGAGCGAGCTTATCTTCCAGTCCGAGCAGACGGAGGATTTCCGCCCGCCGCTGGGGATCCCCTTCCCGTGTGCCCGTGCCGTTGTAGTAAATTCGTTCTGCCAGGCGGAGGTTTCCCTCCACCGAGAGCGTCGGAAAGAGATTCAGTCGTTGAAAAACGAATCCGATCTTTCGTCGTCGGAGATCCGTTCGGGCGGCATCAGACAGTTTGGTGATTTCCACTCCGTCAACATAGACTCTGCCGGAGGTGGGCGTGAGCAACCCCCCGATGATGTGCAGGAGGGTGGACTTGCCGCATCCCGAAGGTCCCATGATGGAGACGAATTCACCTTCGGAGACCTCCAGATTCACCCCTCGAAGCGCATGAACGTTGACCTTGCCCATGCGATAGATCATCTGAAGGTCTTCCGTTTTGACGACAGTCTTCATGAGTGCTTTCACCGTCATTCATACGCCAGGGCCTTCACCGGATCCTGATTGGCGGCATAAAGTGCCGGATAGAGCGCTCCGAGCGCACCCGCGAGCAATCCAATTCCTGCTGCCGCCAGACACCATTTGAGTTCAAACTTGACGATGAGTGTCGTATAAGTGGTGATGCCCATCTTCGTGAGATAGGAGGCGATGTAGCCGGTCACGATGCCCAGCAGGCTGATGGTGATGGCTTCCTTCTCAATGGTCAGGACGATGAATCGGCGCGAGGCGCCCAGCGACTTGAGAATTCCGATCTCCCTCGTCCGTTCGGTGATGGACGTGTACATGGCCAGCAGGATGACGAGCGAGCTGACGACCAGCGCGAGTCCGATGACGACCCGGAGGAAGACGTTGAGCGACGGCATCCCCTTTTCGTAATAGCTGGGGATATCGCGGGTGAAGACGATCTGGTTTCCCGGCAGCGCAGCATCAATGCGGCTGGCGACGATCTCTTGCTCCTCGGGATTTTTGCATTTGATCAGAATAGAGGAGCATTTTCCCGGCGCCGCCAGAAGCTCCTGCATTTTGCTGAGCCGCATCTTCACGCGCGCCCCGCTCTCGGGCTCATAAATGCCGGCGACGCGAAACGTATGGTTGAACAGCTCGATGCGGGATCCCGGCCCGACCTTCCGGTTAAGGGCGTAGCGGCGATCAACCAGCACGTCATTGTCGCTGGTCATCGGCTGCCCCTCGACGATCCGAATGCCGCTGATTTCGGCGTAGGAGACGTAGCCGTCCTGCGCCCGATCGGCAATCCCTTCGATCAATTCGAAGCCGATTCCCGTCGCCCCGCTGCGAATGTAGCGACCCACCGGGGTCACGGCCTGAACGCCCTCGATCTGTCGCAGCCGCTCGCAGTAGGCCAGCGGCACTACCAGCGGCGTCGCCGTCACGCTCGCGCCGAGACTGCCCGGAGACTGAAATAAAATCTCCGCTCCCACATTTTTCTCCCGCTGGCCGGTGTCGGACAAAATCCCTCGGGCCAGCCCCACCGTCACCATCACGAGGACAACACCCAGAGCAATTCCCAGGAGGCTGGCGATGGTCCGCGCCGGTCGGGCGGCCAGGTTGGAAAGGACGAAACTGTTCGACATTTAGGGACGCCTCTTATCGAGATCAATCACTTTGACCGGTTCCTCCCACTCCGGGGGCTTCTCCAGATGAAACGCGGTCGTCGCCACATCGCCATTGACGACGATCGTGCTTTGATCAATTTCAATCCGCGCCGAATAGTGATCGTAGGGTCGGGTGATCCTCACGGCAATCGGCACCAGCATCTGCGACGTCGCGTCCACGGCGTAATTGTCGTAGCGAATATCGCTGATGATCTCACCGGACTCGCCGAAAATTTCCTGACGGGCGAGCAGAAGACCGCGCGTTCGATCAAACCAGATCTTTCGTCGGATCGTTCCGCGATTTCCCTGGACCTCGATGAGTGAGATCACGTAGTAGCTCCGAACGACGAGACGCCGCTTCTGGCCCGGCGGCCGGTCCTCCTCGATCTGCCGCGTTTCTTCGAGGACGGGGACGAGCTGTGGGCGGGGTTCGATGGGTTCAATGAGAAACGCTTCGCTGAAATGCTGCGGCCGCATGTTGCGAAACCCTCCCACCTCTTTCCAGGTGGGATCGCTGATCGGGGCGCGACTGAGCGCCGAGTAGTCATTTCGATTCGTCCCCTGGAGGATCATCCGATACTTCTCCGGATAAACGATGACCTGAAATTTCTCCCCGTCCGTGGCCATGTCAGCGATTTTCGTCTTGACCAGGGGAGCCTGGATGAGCAACCGCATGTTTTGAGGGCGGGCCAGAATCAATCGCCCGTCGGCCGACGGATAGAGGCGAGCCAGTCCCGATTCGGAGTTCTCCGTCTGGACCTGAATGGAGATGCGCGCCGTAAACGTGGTGAGTCGCTGCCAATCATTAGTGCGAGCGATGAGGTCATCGAGCGTTGCGTGAGACAGGGGCGTCAGAAGCTGTGGGACGCGAACCCCGCGCGGGATGAGGCCGCAGCCGGCGGAAATGAGTGGCACTATGGCGATGATCAGTGCCCTCCATCGAAGCCCGCTCATTCGTCTATCCGTCTCGGTTGGTTTCCTCCTTCACCAAAATCGTCAAATTATCAGAAACCGTCCGCCACTGTCAAACGAGAGATGGTCCGGGAGAGTCGCTGTGGGAGCTTGTTTTTCAGAAGGCGAATGACTTCTGCTTAGAGGCGAGAACGATCAGACAGCGGTGGCTTTCCTTTCGGAGCTTCATCCGGCCTGCCGGGAGGAACCCTTGAGTTCAGCGCTGGCTTTGGCTAGAATGGCCGCCGCCGATAGGAGGTGAGGTTCCGATGATAACGAAACTGAGCGGGCTTTTGGTCGCCTTCTTCCTGGCCATCCCCGTCCTGTCGCAACAGGTCGCGCCCCCTGAGGGGGCGATTCGCTTTGCGCTCACGGGGGATTCGATCATCACGCGACGGCTATCGGTGTACGACGAGCCTGATTTCCTCCGTTTGATCGAGATGATCCGCCGCGCCGATGTCGCCTTCACCAACCTGGAGATGTTGCTTCACAACTACGAAGGCTCTCCCGCGGCACAAAGCGGCGGGACATATATGGCGGCGGAACCGGAGATGGCCCGGGAACTCCAATGGGCGGGGTTCGATCTCGTGTCTCGCGCCAATAATCACGCCGTGGATTACGGAGTCGAGGGACTGATGACTACCTCGAAGGTGCTCGATGAAGTGGGGCTGGTTCACGCCGGGGTGGGGGAAAATCTCGCGCGAGCGCGTGCTCCGGCCTACCTCGACACGAAGAAAGGACGAGTAGCTCTCATTTCCTGCGCCTCGACCTTCCCCGCCTTTGGTCGGGCGGGCGAGCAACGTCCGGATGTCAAAGGTCGCCCCGGATTGAATCCTCTGCGATTCACCACGACCTATGTGGTGGACAGCGCCTCGCTTGCTCAGCTCAGGAAAATCGCCGAAGCCCTCAAGCTGCCGTCAGGGGGTGGGGAGATATTCACTTTCCTCGGCCTTCGCTTCAAAGAAGGACCCGCGCCCGCCGTCGTCACGGAACCGCACGCGGGAGATTTGCAGGCCATCCTCGCCAGGATTCGAGAAGCCCGGCGTCAGGCCGATTGGGTGATCGTCTCCATCCATGCGCATGAGGGACTGCCGGGCAATCGAGAAGCTCCCGCCCAGTTCCTGGTCACGTTCGCCCGCGCCGCCGTTGATGCTGGTGCCGACATCGTCGTAGGACATGGACCGCATGTCCTGCGGGCGATTGAAATCTACAAGGGAAAGCCGATCTTTTACAGCCTGGCGAACTTCATCTTCCAGAACGAAACGGTTCGGTTTCTCCCGGCCGAAAACTATGAGCAATACGGACTCGGCCCGGAGGCCCTACCGGCGGATTTTTACGACGCGCGGTCGGATCATGATCGTCGTAGCTTTCCTGCTGATAAGCTCAACTG
>DATLZR010000030.1 GCA_035573895.1 Blastocatellia bacterium
TCTTATCAATTCCTGAATCGGCGACGGTGATCGTCCTGGCCGCATCACGGGTTCGCCGAAGAGCAAGATTCTGACCGGAGAGCGCCCAATCGGTATCCGGACGCGTGGAGGAAATGGCCGTGTCCGCCCCATCTCCGCCACGAATCCATCGCCAGGCCATGTCCCCCTGCCACACTTCCGTCCCATTATCCTGGCTTCCTGCCAGAGCGAGAACTCCATCGGGGTGAATCGAACCCTCGTAAAACTGGGTGATGGCCAGCGTGGTATTGTGATGCTCCCAGGTCTCACCTCCATCCTCGGTGCTCCAGACGCCTCCATCGTTGCCCACGATTAATCGGCGACCGGCCCAGGCCATGGCGTGCTGGTCCACGTGAATCCCCCTCAACGGATCCCCAACCGTCTTGCTCACTTCGGTCCAGCGGACCCCGTCATACTTCCACAGGGGAATGCCTCCGGCATAGAGGATATCGGGATTGCTCGGATCCACGCTCAGTTCGTGATCAAACCAGCACTGATCGCTGGCAGTTCGGAAGGCCGGATCCCAGCCGCAATAGCCATGCAGACCCGACCCATCGTCCGTTGCTTCGACCCCAATGGCGGTCCATGTCGGCTTCTCATCCCACGCATTGGAGGTACGCCAGAGGCCGAGCAATCCTCCATCGGCGCGAACTCCGTCAACGGCGTCCTGAACGCTGATGTAGAGCGTATTGGGATCTGAGGGGGCCAGAGCGAGTTCGATGCGCCCCACGCCACCTCGAATTTCCTTCCATGGCCCGTTAATTTGCGTCCACGTTTGACCCGCATCGGTAGAACGATAGAGACCGTTGGCCGAACTTCCGAAAGGACTTCCCAGAGCGGCAAACTGACGCTGGAACGTTCGAGGATCAATCTCCACGTCCGTTGCCAGGCCGCTCAATCGCACCGTCCACGTGAGACCTCCGTCCGTTGAAGTCATGATACCCGTAGGGGGAATCTGAGGGGGGCGGTCACGTCCACGACCGGCAATCCCTATAGCGGTTGCGATGGTCAGGCGATTGGCATCGAGCGGATCAACCTTTATATCACTAAAACTGACGCGAGCGAGGGCAGATGGTGCGACAAGCTGCCACGTCGTTCCACCATCAGTGGATTTCAGGAGCCCCGCTCCGGCAAAAGATGATGCAGCAAACACGGCCGTTCCCGTTCCCACGTAGATGATGTGGGGATCGCTCGGAGCAAAAGCGATCGCTCCGATGGCGAGCGCCGGTTGATCGTCCGTGAGCGGCTCCCAGCTCGTTCCGGCATCGCGCGTTTGCCAGACGCCCCCTTGCGCTCCTCCGACGAGCCATCGAGCAGGATTGCCGGGATCAACGGCCACGGCCGTGACGCGCCCGCTCATGGGCCGGGCGTTTCCCCGGGCTCCCACCTGTCCGCCGAGGATCGGGGCCGGACCGATGCTGATCCACCGGTTCTCCTCCTGAGCGAGAGCAAAGGAGACATCGGCACGATGCGCCGCCTTCCACTGCTCGATCTGGCGGAAGGCACGAAGTTCTGCTCCTTCGGGAATGTATCCCAGCGGATACGCGCGCTGCCAGAATACCCACCACCACGGACCAAATGGCTCGCTCTTCATCAGGCGAGCGAACTGCCAGGGCTCGAATAACGGTTCTTGCCCGCGACTGCCAGAGGTCAAAAACGCAATCGCGAGGACAAAGGCCAAAATCGTTTTGATGCGCGCCACCATCTGGCGTCCCTCTCCTCGTGAAACCCTCGCGGGCATTTTAAGAGAACCCTCACGCGACCGCAAGAAAATGGGACACAAGCCACTTCACCGCTGAGCCGAGATCATCACATCGAGTAACCGGTGGAGATGGCCTTCCGGGCTGAAGCGCTCGGCCACCAGCGACCGGGCGCGCGCTGACATCCTCTGGAAGAGATCATCGTCCGTCACCAAGCGTTCGATCTTTTCGGCTAACTGCCGCACATTTCTGGGTTCGACGAGAAACCCCACCTCACCGTCAGCAAGCCATTCCGGGATGGCTCCGACTCCAAAAGCAACTACCGGTGCGCCCTCGGCCATTGCTTCGATCCCAACCCGACCGAAGGGCTCAGGCCAGAGCGAGGGCATGACCAGAACCCGCGCCCAACGATAGAGCTGTTTCACCTCTCGTCGGTCGAGCCACCCGGGAAAGTCAACGTTATGATGCAAGCCAAGTTCCTTCGATTTCCGCTGAAGCCTCGCTCGTTCGGGTCCGTCGCCAATGAAGATGGCCCGAACCAGAGCCTTCACGTGCGCTAATGCATCGAGCAGATAGTCTGCTCCCTTGTAGTCGTACATTCGTCCGCAGAAGAGAACGATGGGAACTGCGTCGGAGCGGAAGAGAGGCACCGCCGCTCCATCAGATGGTCGGCGAGCCTCGTCCTCCGCACGGTCTGAGGAAAAAAAGAGCGGATTCACGACGATCTTCTCTGCCGGGATGCCGACGGCCTCCAGTTCTCGTTTCATGTACTCGCTGGCCACCAGGATCCGACGCAAGTGCTGAGTCGCACTTATCCACCGCCGGGTCAGCCAACTGTTGCTCAAGATCGTCCACGGACGACGACTGCCACAGCCGTGACGAAAGGGAGCGATCAGGCAGTACGGTCCAAACGGACGGTGACAGGGCACATGACCCTTGGCATAAAACTTCCCGCGGCCGGGACAGACGAACCGGCTTGGAACGTGAACGAACTGCACCGTCGGGCGTACAGTGCAGAAAAACTCCAGGACATCGGGACTCTCAATGTGATGGACGAGAATCGCATCGGGAGAAAGCGCTTCGACGAGCTGGCGCAACCGATGGCGCTCACGCACACCCAGATGCGGTCGCAACAGATCAGGACAGAAAACCCTCCGCCGCGTGAGGGGGCAACAGTCGCCGAGAAGGCGTTGCGGGCGAGATTCCCCGCCGCTCGGGCTTTCGTGCGGTGAAGCGATCCCGTAGACCTGAATCACTTCGATGCCAGCACTCTCCAGTAAATCGGACAAATCGGCCATATAGGACTCCACTCCACCGACCATCACTCCATGATCGTTGACCTGAACAAGCCTCATCTCAACACCCCACCCCCTCCACGCCAAGGATGTACCGACTCTTGAAAATATGCCCCTCCCATACAGATGTTCACATCACGGACGCTTCTACGTTCGGAGAGTATAAACCACTCATTCACCAGCCAGCCATGAGTACGGGTAGAAAACGGGCGCTTCTCCGTCCTCAAGAGGTCCTTCCGGCCAGAGCCATCACCGACACACACGGCTGATATGCGCCTTCGAACCGAAGCACGCGACCGGACGCCGGCCCGGCGAGAGGATAAATAATCGTGGTTCTGGAGGTGTCTTCAACAGCAAACCAAACAAGGCACGTCTTTGGAAGTGAACCCATCAAGCGTCCGGTAGAGGGCATCTTCAACGCAACCCTGACAATGCCTCAATCTCCAACTAAGGTCAAATTTGGCCCATGTCTCAAAGGTGGAAAAGTTCCGTTCCGGGCTTTTCGCCGATGAAATCAGGGGGCGGATGGGTTGGGCCAGGAGCCCGTTTCGCATCCCTATGACCGGTAACAGGATGCTGTGTTCAACGAGGGCGTGTTGGAACACCAGGAGGATCAACTGGCACAGAAGTTGCACTGTCTTTGCGGGGAGCGCAGACAGTAGCCCAGACAATGGGGGAGGATTATGGATAAGGCAAAGAGAAATCGAGGTACGATCCTTGCCATGCTGGCTGCTGGAGCGGTGACGGTTATGGGGGCCGCCGCGCTGGCCATTGATGTCGGTTATCTTTACGTCTTCAAGGGGCAATTGCAGAATGCCGTTGACGCGGCTGCGCTGGCAGGCGCTCAGGGACTGCTCGCGCAGCCGGGCGATCATTCTCCCAACGGACAGGCCATGCGCCTGGCCATGGAATATGCCGCCAAAAACATTGTGGGCAACGAGCCCCTCAGCCTCTCCACCGACGAGATCACGTTTCCGGAACGATCGGTCATCAAGGTGGAGGCCACGCGACCGGCTCCGACATTCTTCGGCGTCGTGTTTGGTCTGAGACAGGTCCGGGTGCGTGCTGTCGCGGTCGCTCGCGCAGCCCCCGCCACCGGCGGAAGCTACGGATGGCGTCCCTTCATGCCGCCCGATCAATTTGCGCACGGATCCACCTGCGTGACACCATTCGATGAGGACCATGGACCCTTCGACCCTCAACCCCATGTCTGGAATGGGATCCGCGACAGGGACTACTATCGTTCACCTTACGACGCGAGCTTCGAAAACGTTGACCTGAGCGGGTACACGGATTGTTCCTACGGCTCGCCGACGGGCTTTATTGCTCCCCGCGACGTTAACGGGCGACCCGTCGAGTTGAAATCCGACAATCCCCGATTTCCCGGTAATTTTTACGCTGTCGCCTTCGACGGTCGCGGAGCTAACGACTATCGGGATCACATTGCTAACGGGTGGAACGGGACGCTTTCGGTTGGAGACTACGTGACGACGGAACCGGGGAATATGGTCGGGCCGACGCGTCAGGGCATCCAGGAGCTGATCGCTAAAGATCCCTCGGCGCGACTCGTGCGCGGAGCTACCGGCTGGTACGTTCGCAGCGATCTCTATCCGATCAATGAGAGCCCACGCATCGTCCCTATTCCTCTTTTCGACCCGACGAGCCCGCCCGGTGGGGGACGAACAACCCTTCGGGTGTCAAACATCGGTGCGTTCTTCATCACCGGCACTGACGGGAGATCGGTATTCGGCTATTTCATCACTCGACGACTTCCGGCAGCCAGATCCGGTCGTGCGCCGGAAAATAGCTCCACGCAATCAACAGGAGGGGCCGGGCGATTGTTGGGAACCGTTCAACTGGATGATCCCTCTCGCTATTGAACTTTCTCTCGCTATGGAGACAAGAAAGCGGCACTCCGCTTGCTCTCACGCTCAAGCCACCGGGCGAGAACGATTGATGAGACTGGCAACGACACCCGCGCCGAAGCCGTTGTCAATATTGACGACCACGACATTCGCGGCACAACTATTGAGCATTCCCAGAAGCGCCGCCAGCCCGCGAAAACTCGCGCCGTAGCCCGTGCTGACGGGCACGGCGATGACCGGCACGGCCACCAGTCCCGCGACGACGCTCGGCAATGCGCCCTCCATCCCGGCAGCACAAACGATCACTCGCGCGGCCTGAAGCCGATCCCACACGCCAAAGAGCCGGTGGATTCCTGCCACGCCGACATCGAAGATCCGTTCCACGCGCGCACCCATCGTTTCCGCCGTCACCGCCGCTTCTTCGGCGACGGGAATATCCGCCGTTCCCGCCGAGACCACGAGGACCAATCCTTCGGGGGCTTCCTCCCGTCGGCGGTTGATGGTGATCAATCGCGGGACCGGATGATAAACGGCGTCGGGAGCGATAGCTCGAACGGCGCCGTACGCCTCCTCCGTTGTGCGCGTGACCAGAGCCGTCGGACTCTGCCGGAGCAGCCGGGCCACAATTTCGGCGATCTGCTCGGGCGTCTTCCCTTCTCCGAAAACGACCTCGGGGAATCCCTGGCGGAGATGGCGGTGATGATCAATTCGGGCGTAGCCGAGATCCTCATAAGGGAGGGTCCTCAGCCGCTCGATTATCTCATCCAGCCCGACATCTCCCTCTTTAAAAGCCAGAAGTAACGCTCGCAAGTCCTTCTCGTTCATGACAGGCTATTGTAGCCTGACCCACCACCCACTGACGAGCAACAAGTGCCGCTGCACGAAAGTCTCGGCTCGGGAGTGTACTGATTGAACACGTCCCCGGCCACTCAGGGACTTTTTTCATTTTTTGGTCTCTCTCCCCAAAGGGAGACATGCACGGTTTATCCGACCTTCACGAGACCTACGAATGATAGCGAGCAAGAGTTTGACTTCTCTGCCGCGTCGCCCATAATTTGGTGACGGGTGTTCGATGAAAAGAGCGGTGAAGCCCATATTCGTTCTTCCCCTCGCTCAGGCAGGCGTATGGGCGCAAAGCTATCTGGAATCTCCACCAGCCTCCGGTCAGGCACCGACTGAATCCATCAGGGCACGTGTGAACGAAGCAGCGACCCTGCTGAAGCGCCACGCTCCGGCCGACGCTTTGAAGCCCTTGCAAGCGTTGCTCGTGGAAGTGGGATCAACGGGTGACCGCACGGTGCTCGTGGAGGTGCTCTTTCACACGGGCACGGGTTATTTTCAGCATAACGATTATCAGCAATCGCTCAAGCATTACCAGCGTGCCCTTGAACCGAGCCGGGCGCTGCACAATCGGTTCTTTGAGGCTGAAACCTCGCGTGGTATCGCCCAGGTCTATAAAAACATCGGCGCCTATGCCGATTCGCTCAACTCTAGTGAGCGAGCTTTAGCCGTTTACTACGCCTCAGGCGATAGGCAGGTAGTGGCGCGGACGTGGGTAACGATGGGCAGCGTGTGGGACCTGATGGGAGACTACCGCCAAGCCTTAGAGTACTCCCGGAAAGCCCAACCGGTGTTCGAGGAGTTAAAAGATTCCACCCTTTACCGCTCACTCAATGAAATCGGCGTTACCCTGAAGAATCTTGGCCGGTATCGAGAAGCGCTCGATTCCTACGCGCTTGCCCTCGAAGGAAGCCGTGGAGCCAATGATAAATATTTCCAAGCGGTCATACTCAACAACATCAGAGTCGCCTACGAGCCGCTGGGACAGGATGAACGTGCGATCGAGTCTTATGATCAATCGCTGGCACTGGCGCGCGAAATGGGCGAGCGACGGGGTCAAAGCATTCTGCTTAACAATCTCGGCGAGTCGTACAAAGCCTTGGGCGATAACTGGCGCGCTCGACTATCTCCAGAGGGGACTTCAGACCGCGCGCCAAATCGGCAGCCGCCATAGCGAAGGCCTCACATTGAAAACCCCGGGTGATGTTCATCGGCTGCTTGGTGACGTGAAGAAAGCGCGAGCGCACTACGAGCAAGCCCTGAAGCTACAGCGAGAGATCGAGGCCAAGACTCAGGAGGGTTCAACGCTTGCAGCACTGGCGGATGTCGGCTTGCAAGAAGGTGATGCGCCAACAGCACGAGGATTGAGTCGGCAGGCGCTGATGCTCGCTGAGGAAACTGGCAATCCAGAACCTCGGTGGAATGCCCAGTTGCCGCTGGCGCGCGCCGGTCGCCCCCGCAATCAAGCGGAGGAGGCGCTCGCGCATCTGCGGGCAAGCGTCGAGACGATCAACAGTATTCGACTGCGCGTCCTGACAGACATGAGTAAGATTGGTTATCTCGACGCGCGGCAGGCGGCCTTTCACGAACTCGCCGATCTTCTGCATGAGCAAGGGCGAGCGGTGGAGGCCTTAGAAGTGGCCGAGGCCGCCCGCAGCCGTGCTCTCACTGATCTTCTGGCGGCCCGGCAGATTAAGGCGAAACCGGCGGACGCGGCTCGGTTGCCCGAGATTCGTCAGATGGAAGCCCGCCTGCGGGCACAGGCGGGAATGAATCCGCTCGATGTAGCGGTTCGTATGGAGCTAGCACAAAAACGCGCGGCCGCTGAGAATGAATTGACCCGTCGCGTCCGTTCTCTACAAGACGAACGAGGTGAGCTGACCAGCCTGATCGTAGCCGAGCCGCTCTCCTTCCCGCAAATCCGAGCTGTCATCGAGCGCCTTCACGCAACGATGGTTGAGTATTTTGTCACCGAGAAGCAGCTTTTCATCTGGGTGATCAAGCCGTCAGCGGAGATCAAGAATGTCGTCGTGAGAATCGGGCGTGAGCCGTTACGGCAGATGGTGCGTGGTCTCCATGTGCAGCTCCATGACGTTGACGCGGCGACGCTTCGCCACCTGCGGCCGGTGCAGGCGCGGCTTGCGGAAATTCATCGCCTGACGGTTGCGCCCGTGGTTGCCGATTTGCCCCGTGATCCTCAAGAGCTGGTTTACGTCACTCCTCACGGTGTGCTGTTTCTGATTCCTTTCGCCACAGTGAAAGACGAACGCGGTCGCTACTTGATCGAGAAACACACGCTGGTATCGGTCCCCTCCATCAGCGTGTTACGTTACACGACGGAGAAGAAGCGGTGGGTCGTCTCCCCAACCGGCCGCACCTGCTGGTCGTGGCCGATCCACACCTGCCGGAGAATGCCGCCCTCGACGAGCTTCCCGGTGCGCGCACGGAAGAGCCACAGATTAGTCGTCTCTTTCCTCGGGCGCGAACGTCGGTACCTGTGGGCAGGACGGCAAGCGAGTCGAACGTGAAACGTCTCAGCCCGGGCCAATCCATCTTGCACTTCGCCGTTCGCGGACTGATCTATGACGATCGTTCCTGGGAATCAGCGTTGCTTCTCTCCGATGGTGATGGAGAGAGTGGATGGCTGAAAGTCAGCGAAGCGTTCGGCCTCGATTTGCATGCGGCTCTGACGGTGCTGAGCGGCTGTTCGACCGGACTGGGCAAACTCTCGGGCGATGGGATCATTGGTCTGACGCGGGCGTTCCTCTACGCTGGGATGACCTCGCCGGGGGTCAGCCGTTGGGGTGTGAGTGACAGGGTCACCACCTATCTGATGGAACGATTATACGAGGGCCTGGGTCGTCGGCTCAACAAAGCTCAAGCGCTGCGAGCGGCAGAGCGGGCGACGTTCCGACGGGTCCGCCATCTGGCACTCTGGGCGGCGTTCGAGCTTGTCGGCGAAGCGAGATAGATGAAAGCCAAAGGCACGAAGACACGGAGCGGATCGCTGAGAATGGCCACCGAGACTCAATTCATCGCTTCCGAGCAGTTGCGACAGAAGGTGCGGCGCGTCCTGGAGGAAGCCATCCGCGTGGGCCGTTTTGCGTTCGCTCCGGCAGAGCTTCTGGAGCACGTGCTCGTGATTGCTGAGAAGCGCCTGGGGCACGAAGCACACAATGAGAACGCCGTATTGAAATTCATCGAGCGCCTTCAACTTGATGAACTCTATCTGGCGCAAGCCTGCGGCCGGGGAGAGGAGGTGGCGTGGGAGGAGTTCGCCCGTGCGCATTTCGCATTCATCGAGGAGTTCGCGCGCCGCTCGATGCCCGGCTCAGCCGAAGCTGAAGACCTGGCGCAGCAGATCGTCGCCGATCTTTGGCAGCACGGCAAGATCAGGACGTACGAAGGATTGAGCACTCTACGCACGTGGCTTGGTACGGTGATCGCTCACGCCGCTGTGAATGCGATCAAAAGCGCGAAACCGATAGCTTCCATCCAGAATGATACGCCGCATGAGCTGGAAAAGCATCACACGGTGACACCGGATGAGGATGCTTCATCGCGGAAGCTCGTCGTTGAGGCAGTCAAGCGAACCATCGAGGGCCTGGCACCGAAATACAAACTGTTGCTGCTGCTCTACTATGAACAGGGTCTCACGCTGCGAGAGATGGCGGCGGTGTATCATGTCACCGAAGCCAGCGTCAGTCGGCAACTGAAGGCGCTGCGCGAGCGAATTCGTCAGAGCGTGCAGGCAAAGATCAAACGCGAATTTGGATTGAGTTTCCCCGCCGCGCAGGAATTGATGGCCCATCTGCCTGCGGATCTGGATTTTGATCTCAAGAGCGTGCTGAAATGATAGAAAAAGGTAACTGCTCATCCCACGGAAGACTCGAAGCACGCCCAAAATGATGGAAGGATGAAGGGCGGAGAGAGAACCAGCCCCTCCTTCACCTTTTTCTCCCTTTGGTTTCGTGTTTTTGGCGTATTTCGTGGGCATGGCTGAGGCGTTTAAAAAGGGGTAGAAAAACAGGCGGGCGGTGTCTAAACAGTGGGACGGCCCCTTGCTGTGGAAGGGTCTCACAAGCTGTTCCTCAGGAGAGGCGATAATCAACAGAACAACCACGGCTCAGCCGGACGAAAATGAGATGGCCGCCCTCGTCGAAGGCGCACGGATCGGCACTGCGCGTAGTCAGGTCGAATCGCATATGGCCGGTTGCCAGGAGTGCCAGTCCGTAGTGGCCGAATACTTGCGAGCTGCCTCACAATGGAGCCGACCCTTCAGCCGGCGGCGGGGAAAGGGGAAACCGCACTCCGGCTCTTTGGTCTGAGTCCTCGGTGGCGACCGGCCTGGGCACTGCTCCGCGTTGCGGGCTTGATCGGGGCCATCACAGCGACGACACTTATGCTGGTGGAGAAATCCGGCCCAGCGCCTGAAGCTACCTGGACGTCGCCATCCTCCGCTCCCTCGGCCGGTCATGCACTGTCGAAACCTCCTCGACCAGGCGAAGTCCAGGCGCCTGCAGTCACTCCGCGTGAGGTGGAGCACCAAAAGCCGAGCCAGGTCCGCGTCGAACACCCGGAGTCCCCGAACCGGATGAAACTCTGCGTGTGCGGCGCGGGGCCCGGAAAATTGTCGGGAATATGGAATTCCGGTTCCAAAACGATGTCCGGATTGACACGGAATACGAACCGGCTCGTGAACTCCCGCTCGTCGAGGTCAAAAAGAGCCCTGTTTACAATGAACTCCTCGCCGCAAACCCGGCTCGTTACGTCGAAGTCGGTCCCTAGCTGATCGTCGTCTTTGAGGAGAAGGCGTACATGTTCACCCCATAACCAAAATTATCCGCTCACTCTTTGCCTCGTTGTGGCTCAATTGTTGCTCCTCCGATAATCCCTGGGAGCGCACGCCTCCGGCGTGCTGGTCGAGTCCGCCGTCAACGGACGCGTCCCGATTTTCCTCGTGCGTGGTGAACGCCGGTTCATGAGGGGTGCGGTCCCCAAAACTGGGGAGTGGTATCCGTGGTCACCCTCACCGCACCCCCCCTCTCCCCCGCGAGAGGGAGAGGGGTTCGGGGTGAGGCCTAATGACCGGAGGCTCAGCCAGAACCCACTTTACGGAACCACGCCGGTTCATGAGTGATTCCCCCGAAAAACCCGCGTAAGAAGGATCGGTTTCCACTGTCTAAGTTATGAGGGTCTCGAAAGAGCCCCGTCGCAGCAAAGGTACGATTCGTATCAAAAAGGAGATGTTATGAGACGACGAATTTTCATGATCGTTGGTGTTGTTTTTTCCCTGGCCTCGGTGTGGGCTCCGAGGCTCGGGACGACGGCGGCTGTTCAGCCCCGAACGCTGACGGTTTCGCAGACGACGGGCGCGGCGGATTTCACCTCGATTCAAGCCGCCATCAACGCCGCGAGTCCAGGAGACACGGTCGAGATCATTGATAGCGGCGTTTACTCAGAGAGCCTGACGATCCCCTCAAACAAGAACGGGCTGACGCTCCGGGCCCGAGAGGGACAAACGCCCACGCTCACCGCCACATCGAGTTCCATCATTCGCGTCTTTGGTGCTGAGAATGTCATCATTCGCGGCTTGATCATCATGGGTGGAACTGGCGATGGTCTGACGACACCCGGAGCGGTCAAGAACCTGATGATTCAGGACTGTCGGTTCGAGGCGATCCCCGGCACAGCGATTGTGTTGAACAACGATGATACAGCGACAATCCGAACGTGCAGGCTTGAGAATCTCGGTGGCTCCGGCATCGACCTGTCCTTTGGTGCATCGGCAACTATAGCCGGAAATGAATTTCGCGGTGGCCCGATGAATGGAGAGTTCTCCGATGGCATCCAGCTCACGGGCGCCTCTGCTGACATTCTGAGCAATAGGTTTATCAACATCGGGCGACTCTCCATCGGAACGTTCCCCCAGAGCGAGAGTGCCATCACGCGCACCAGCATCATCCGGATCATCAATAATCTGATCGTCAGGAGCGGTACGACCATTCCCGAAGGTGGTGACGGGATGCAGATTGTGGGATCAACCAACACCATCAATCAATTCACCATTGTCAACAACACAGTTGTCAACAGCGCTCGCTTCGGAATCGGTTTCGGGTTTGGGGATGCGCAAAGCCGAGCGCTGCTGGCTAACACCATCGTGACAGAATCAGGGGGATCGAGCGACCTGGCCATTTACTCAAACTTTAGCTCAAGCCTCACGGCCAGGCAAACGACCATTGGCCACTGCCTTATTGGCCAAGAGACCAGGTTCAATTCCATCGGTCGCAACGGGAATATCACCGGCGATCCCGGGTTTCTCGATCCGGTCAACGACAATTACCGATTGCAGGAAAGCTCGCCAGCGATTGATAAGGGCGACAACCCGGCCATCCAGGAGTTCACGACCGATCTGGATGGGAGACAACGTATTGTTGATGGGGAGGGCAATGGGACAGCCACAGTTGACATCGGCGCTTATGAATTTCAGGTGGCTGGCATGAGATGCTCGCTCCGACCCGCGATGGCGACGAATCCGGTGGGCTCCAGCCATACGGTGACGGCGACCGTGGTCCAAGATGGGAACCCGGTCTCCGGCGCGCCCGTCACCTCCAGGGTTATCAACGGGCCCAACACGGGTGCGAGCGGTTCCGCAATGACCGACACCATGGGACAAGCGTCGTTTACCTACGTGAGCAATGGAATGGCGGGGACCGATACCATTCAGGCCAGCGGCTCGGTCAATGATGCTCAATTCGCTTGCACGGCGACCGTTGTCTGGGCACCGCCAGTGCCACCGATTCAGTATGGCCAGACGATCACCGCCTCCATTGAGGCCCCAGGCGAAACAGACACGTACAGTTTTCGGGCAGAAGCGGGCGATGTGGTGCGGGTGCGAATGAGTCGCGCTTCGGGGAGCTTGAATCCGAGGATTCAATTGCTCGATGCGAACCAAAGGCCGGTTCGAGAAGCGTCGGGCTTCGATAACGTGATGCTTGACATGCCGCTTGAGGCAGGCGGCAGCTTTTTCCTTTCTGTCGGTGACGACAATGGACGTGAGACGGGCGGCTACGGGATTAGCTTGCAACGCTTGAATGACCCGGTCGGGGCGACATCACTGACGTTCGGTCAGAATCTCACAGCTTCCATCAATGTCGCCGCCGAACTGGATGCTTACAGCTTCATGGCCAATGCCGGCGATATGGTGCGCGTTCGCATGAGCCGGTCATCGGGGTCGCTCAACCCGATGATCGAACTCTTCGATTCCACCGGTGTGCGGTTGGCGCAGGTCTCCGGCTTTGATGCTGCCATTCTCGATAAGACCCTCAACTCCAGCGGAACGTACTCCCTCCTGCTGAGCGATGACAATGGACGCGAGACGGGCGGCTACGGGATTAGCTTACAACGCTTGAATGACCCGGTCGGGGCGACTCCGCTGAATTTTGGCCAGACGACCACGGCCACCATCACTGCGGCGGCGGAGATAGATGCCTACACATTCGACGGCAGGGCGGGCCAGACGGTCACCATTCGGATGCAGCGCACGTCCGGCAGCCTTAACCCGCTCATTGAGCTGTTCAATGCCGCCGGGACACGGCTTCAACAGGCCAGCGCGTTTAATGATGTTACCCTGACCCTGACGTTGCCGACGACGGGACGGTTCACGATTCTGGTCAGCGATGATAACGGGCGAGAGACGGGGAACTATCAACTGAGCCTGAACTGAGAACAACCGCGTGAACAAAAATCACAAAAACCCGTGGAGGCGGACGCATCTTGCGTAACTAATCGGGAAGGGGCCAATCCTCCGAGCCGGAGGAGTTATTCATGGCGTTGGCTGCGGCTTCCGGGGAAACGATGAAGCCCGTGAGGGTCCGCTTCCAGCGGGCCCGGCGTTGAAAGCCACTGACTCGACCGGAGGCATCCGCTCCCATCCATTCTCCGGGGAGAAAGCAAGGCCTAGGACTGCCGCGAGTCGAAGCAGCGATGCCCCAGGTCATCAGTCCGGATGACAACAACCCGTTTCCAGAGGCGAAGCGGATTCCCGGTGCAGGCTGCGCCTGTAACCTCAGGAACTCGGCTTCCGACGACCAGGGGCAAGCACCTGCTTCCCCTCATCTAGCCAGCCGAATTGGGTGGCCAGAGGTGCATTCCCTTCGCTCACACTCGCGGGGCTCTCCTTGATTCTCGTTACGATTCCTGAAAGAATTGCCCCCTGATGCTGGAGCCATTAGACCGGGAGACAACCGATCGTTTTCTGGGCGCGGTCGTTCAGGCGCTGAAAGCCTGCAACCCAGAGAAGATCATTCTCTGCGGGTCCGTTTCTCGAGGAGAGGCCGACGAGTTCAGCGATTTCAATCCGGTCATCATCAAGAAGCCCGAGAAGCGAATCGTCCAAGGGTTGGTTGAGGCGGCTCACTATGTGAAGTGGCTGCCGGCCGTTGACCTCTCCGTTTACACCCCTGAGGAATTTCGGGCCATGATCGAGGAGGAGAATCCTTTTATCGAGCGGGTTCAACGAGAAGGACATGTCCTTTATGAAAAATCGGACTGAAGCTGCTCGGCGGTGGTTCGAGCAAGATGTCCACAGTCTGGCAGTCACACGGGTTCACGTGGAAAAGGGGTTCTGGTCGGATGCCTGCTTTAGGGCCGAGCAACCCGCCCAGACAGCACTCCAGGTGTTCCTTTATGGTCAGGACCTGCGGTACATTCCCGTTGACTCAATTGCCGAACTGGCGACCGGGGCCGCTTCGATTGATGTGGCGCTTGCACCGGTCGTTGAGTGGGGGGGGAACCTGCTCGACAAATATTCCATCCCTGCGAGGTATCCCGATGCGCTGGCTCCTCCGGCGGGACCCTACAAATCGTTCACCGAAGAGGAGGTGCGGCCGGCGCTCGACTATGCCGAACAGATCATCGCTCTGGTGCAGCCCCGGCTTCCCTGAGATATGGATGAACTGATCACGGAACAGGTGAATCCCCGGACGACAGCCATTGATACGCTGCCGACGGTGGAGATTCTTCGTCTCATCAACGAAGAGGATAAACAGGTCGCCGAGGCGGTCGCCCGAGAGATCGAGCGCATCGCTGCTGCGACCGATGCTATTGTGGATTGCTTACGTCAGGGAGGCCGCCTTTTTTACGTGGGAACGGGCACGAGCGGGCGTCTCGGCGTGCTCGATGCAGCCGAATGTCCGCCGACCTTTGGCGTGCCGCCGGATCTCGTTCAAGCGATCATCGCCGGGGGATACGAAGCCTGTTACCGCGCCGTCGAAGCCGCCGAGGACGATGCCGGCGAAGGAGCACGGGCCATTGCGGAGCGCGGCGTCACTTCCCACGATGCTGTCGTGGGATTATCGGCGAGCGGACGCACCCCCTTCACCATCGGAGCCTTGCGGGCGGCGCGATCGCTTGGTGCCATCACCATTGCTATCGCCTGCAATCCTAATCCGGAGATCGCTCGCGTGGCCGATCTCACCATCACGCCGATCGTGGGACCTGAAGTCATCGCCGGTTCCACACGAATGAAAGCGGGAACCGCTCAAAAGCTCGTCCTCAATATGATCAGCACGACAGTCATGATTCGACTGGGCTACACCTATGGCAATCTCATGTCGAATCTCCAGTTGAAAAACGAGAAACTGCGCCGTCGCGCCCTGACTATCCTCGTCGGCCAGACCGGTCTCAGGGAAGACGACGCCTGGCAACTGCTCGGGGAGACCGGCTGGGACTTGAAGACGGCTCTGGTCATGGCAACCGCTCAGGTCTCACAGGCGGATGCCCGGCAGGCGCTGGAAAAGGCGGAGTATTCGGTCAAACGCGCCCTCGACCTTCTCAAAAAGGCGGGCTCATGAAACGTCCCGATGCGCGTCCGTCAGTAGCACTGCTTGTTGCTCTCACCCTTTCGCCGGCGGCATTGATTATGGGATGTCGTGAATCGGCGACGCCTCCCCGTGAGACAGGACCCACGACCACAACCGCTCAGGGTGAGCAGTCATCGCCCTCTTCCGAAGCGACGACACCATCAGACGAGACGTTCTCTTCAGTTTCCCCAATCGAGTCGTTCTCCCCTGAGGGCAAAAGCATCGAACCCGACGAGGTCAAGGCCCTTCTTGGCGATTTTCCCGCCTATCCCGGTGCTCGCCTGATGACTCGTCAGAGAACGCCGACCGAGATCACGCTGACGCTCACCTCACCCGATGTCCTGACAAGTGTTCTCGATTTCTATCGGAATCGCCTGCGGGAGGCTGGCTGGCCGGTCGAGATGACCGATGATCCGGGACGTGGTGTGGTGCTCCGGGGAACGAAAGGAAGCCGAACTTACAGAGTCTTTCTCACCGAAGGCGAGTCGCGCACGTTCATTCAGGTGACGGTTTCTGGGAATGCGGGGTCCACGCCCACGATGCCGGGAGACAATGAGAACGGGAAGCGGGATCTGCCCCGATGAGCTGGAGAGACGATGGCTCCACGGGCTCAAAGAAGGTGGTTGACCCGGAGCGTCCTGGCCATCGGCGTGGCCAGTCTCTGTTCTGATCTCAGCCACGAGATGGCGACCACGATTTTGCCCGTCTTCCTTTCCACCGAGATTGGTGCGACAGCGCTGGCGCTCGGTGCCATTGAAGGAATTGCCGATGGGCTGGCAAGTTACTTCAAGCTCGTCGGCGGGTGGTGGACGGACCGGGTGGGGCGTCGTAAACCGGTAGCCGTCTCCGGCTATCTCGTGACGACCGTGGCCACGGCGAGTTTCGCCCTGGCAACCACCTGGGTGATGGTTCTGGCGAGTCGAGGTCTGGCCTGGATGGCGCGCGGCTGGCGGACGCCGGCCCGCAATGCTCTGCTCGCCGACAGTACCGAGCGGGAGTTTTACGGAAAGGTTTTCGGCTTCGAGCGAGCCGCCGATACGATCGGTGCTGTTGTCGCGCCCATGCTGGCCCTGGCGCTGCTTGAAGCGGGTGTGGGCTTCCGACGGATCTTTCTTCTCACACTCATTCCGGGATTGGCGGCTGCCGCTGCCATCGCCTTCTTCGTCTCGGAAATCCCCCGACCGGCCGATCGCCATCGCCGACTGATCGGGGACGTAAAGACGTTGCCTCGGAGTTTTTTACTCTTCCTCGTCATCGCGGGAATTTTCGGTCTCGGTCAGTTTGCTCCTACGCTTCTGGTTCTGCGAGCCACTCAACTGACGGGAGAGGCCGACACGGCCATCGCCCTTTACGTCGTCTTCAACATTGTGCAGGCGGCGAGCGCCTACGTCATCGGCTCGCTCACGCATCGCGCTGGCAGCGCGTCGCTGCTCGGCATGAGTTACTTTCTCTTCGCCGCGAGCGCCGCCGGGTTCGCCGTCGCGGAAGCTGATCTCCTGTCTCTCACCGCCCTCTTTGCACTGACGGGGCTGGCCGTCGGGGGCATCGAAGCGATGGAACCAACCGTAGCAGCGGAACTCATTCCCGCCTCTGTGCGAGGAACGGGATTCGGAGCGCTGGCGGCAGCCAACGGACTGGGCGACTTGCTGTCGAGTCTCGTCGTGGGAGCAATGTGGACGGCACTTGGTCCGGCTTATGGCTTTGGCTTCGCCGCCTGCTGTAACCTGATCAGCGTGATCCTTCTCTTTGCCTGGTCACGCCGATTCGCTCAGAGGGCAAAGCCGCGGGGAAACTGATCGCACGCCCTCTCAGCGCGATCCCAATTCCCCCCGGAGGACGAATTCAGAGGGTCTTTTCTAACCCTGATGATATCAGCCCGAACCGGCAACTTTCTTCTTCCCTCTTGATCATGGCGCGCCGCTCTGGCTCCCGATGATAAGCTGAGCGGCCTCTTTCAAACTCCTTACGACCGGACAGGGAGTCCGCTCAAGCTCGCTGTAATAACCGTCGTAGTCAACGAGGATCGTGCGCAACCCGGCCTGTTGCGCGCCTTCATGATCGAGTTCAAGATTATCGCCGACGAACCAGGAGGATTCCCGGTGGGCTTTTGTAACGGTGAGAGCGTGCTCGAAGATTCTCACATCGGGCTTCTCGTAGCCCACGCGATAGGAGGAAACCACGACCTCGAAATACCGGCTGATTTGCAGACGGTCGAGAAACTCTTCCAGCGTGTCATCCCAGTTGGAAATGACCCCGAGCCGCCAGCCATGCTCGCTCAGAAGATCGAGCGCCTCGACCGTATCGGGGAAGAGCCCAACCCAGTGACCGGAGCGATAATCCCGCCAGAGTTGGGCGAGCACTTGCTGACGCGACCCGGTGAACCCCACCTCGTCGAGAACTCCCTCAACGAATTCCGTCCACCATCGGCGATGGGCTTGAAGATCGAGCGAGGTCGGGCCCGGAGTCGTCATCCGGCCCATAGCCCGTTCGAGGATGGGGCGCATCTCCTCGGGTGCGATGTGAAATCCCGCTTCCTCACAGACTTCAGCCAGGATCTCTTCCAGGCGGGCAATGCGAAGGAGCGTCCCTCCGGCGTCGAGGAAGACAAACTGTCTGATATTCGAGTGCTCCCTCGTCACCGCTGAATCTCGCCGTGAGGAGTGTTCACAGGTCTGAGGTGTTTGACATCGCCGGTAATGATCTGTTCGATCTCGCCCGAGGGCGTGCGCACCAGGAGCGCTCCGGCGGGGCTCAACCCACAGGTCTGGCCGACGATCACGCCGTCCTGCACTTCGACCTGAACCATCCGTCCCGAGACATAGCTGGAGAGATCACTATATCGAGCGAGGATCGGCCTGGGGCCCAGGCTGAGCAGCGTCGTATACCACTGGTCGAGTCGCGCGAAGAGTCGCATGCGAAAAAGATCCGCCTCATGAATCTGGCCCGTCTCCAGCCGGAGCGATGTCGCCAGTTGGCCGAGGTCCGGCGGGAAGCTGGTCTGATTCAGGTTGACGCCGATTCCCAGGATGACATAGCGCACGCGATCCCCTTCGGCATCCAGTTCGAGCAAAATGCCGGCAACTTTCCCGTCGTGGATGAGCACGTCGTTGGGCCACTTGATGTCCGCCGGCAGGTGATAGTCCTCCCGGATCGTCTCGGCCACAGCGATGGCGGCCACGAGCCCCAGAAGCGGGGCCTCAGCCGGAGAGATCGGCGGTCGCAGGATGATCGAATGATAGAGCCCGGCGCCGCGAGGAGAATGCCATACCCGACCTTGACGCCCGCGACCGGCGGTTTGCTCCCAGGCCATGACGGTCGTCCCTTCGGGCGCACCGGCATTGGCCAGCTCGCGCGCACGATCATTGGTCGAGGTCAGCACCTCATAGCGATGAACAATTTCGTGCAATCGGCCCATGGCCCCTGATGAAGATGGGATGTCTCGCGTCGGGCGTGCACAGACCGCTCGGCTCCGGTTGTGCTCGTCATCCTCTGACGCGCGCTGAAGGTGACTCCTCAGGATTCACCCGAAGGGAAGCAACGAACGATCACCCCGATTTGTTCGAGCGTCGCCAGGTACTCGATAACGTCTCGCTCGGCGTCCTCGCGCGCCACATCGTACTCTCGCACGACACATTCGATGATGTCCTCGACCGTGCGCCGTCCGTCGAGAGCCTCCCAGATAAATGCGCCCAATTCATTCAGCGAGTAGATGCTGCTCAGATCCGCCGCCGACGCGCGAATGGGAACGAGCAGAGACTCCCCGGCGATGGCACGCCAGACTACATTCGGCGATTTGCCGTAGACGATATGCAGTGCGTCTTTCACTCTCCCCTCAGCCATGGGGTCTCTGCCGGCTCCAGCCGCCGCAGCCGATAGAAGCATCGCACCCGCTCGGCCTCCTTGAGGCGGACGAAATGCTCCACCACAAACCCGCGACCGAGCGCGTCGAGGAACGCCCGTCGGGTTGCTTCGCGCCACGCCCGAGCCGCCTGGGGATCGTGTTGCTTGAGCTGATTGATGTCGGCGGGAATCTCAATCAGGACGGCGGCGCTGTGCTCCACAGCGTCCCGGTCTCCTATCGCAGGAGAATCCGACTCCGCCGAGCTGACCACAAGCGCCGGAACCTGCGCGATCTCCTCGGCCGAGAGTGACGACGCATCGGAGGTCCCCTCGATTCGCGCCACCACTCGCTGACTGGCGATGGGCCAGGTCACCCAGAGGCGATCCGTGCCGATCCCCTGATGAAGAAAACTGGACGTCTCTTCCCCGTAGAAATTGACCTCATACCGATCGGCATAGACGCCGAGCTTGACGATGTTGAAATGGGCATTGAGGGCCTGCAGCGGATCGTACGTCCAGGTGATCCAGCGAATGCCCAGCTTCAACGAATGCTCCCGCTGAGCCAGTTTGAGAAGATAGCCGATGTTGTGACTCCGATAGTCCCGTTTGACCGCCAGCATGTGCGAGTGCATGGTGAGCCGACCATGCTCCAATCCGAGAAAACCGTAGACGAACCCCACGAGCACCGGGCCATCGAACGCGCCGATGAGAACACCGCTGTTCTTCTGCACGGCGATGAGATGAGCCGACGAAACGACATCCAGATCATCGAATCCCCAGACTTCTTTCTGGAGCTGCTCCACCGCTCGCAGTTCATCAAAGGTGCGAATATCTCGAATGACGATGGCCATGTCCTCTCCCCACCGCGCGGACGCCGGGTGCCGAGACTTCCTCCCCGTCACGCTTTCGGATGCGCTTTATCGTAGACCTCGATCAATTTCTCCGTCGAGAGATGGGTGTAAATTTGCGTCGTCGTCAGCCGCGCATGGCCGAGCAATTCCTGAATCGCGCGCAGATCGGCTCCGGCATTGAGCATATGGGTGGCGCAGGAATGGCGAAGGCTGTGGGGACTGATGTCCGGAGTGATGTCGGCGCACATCTTGGCATATTTGTCAATGAGCCGACCGACGCTCCGGGTGGTGATCCGCGTCCCCAGATAATTGAGGAAGAGCGCCAGCGGTTCGCGCTGCTCTTCGGGAGCTTCCATGAGCAACTGTCCCCGTACGCTCAGGTAGGCTTCGAGCGCCTCCAGCGCCTTCCGCCCGAAGGGAATGATCCGTTCCTTCCGCCCCTTGCCCCGCACCCGCAGCGAGCGATTTTTGAAGTCCACATCATCGAGATTGAGATTAACAAGCTCGCTCACCCGCATCCCGGTGGCGTAGAGCAGCTCCAGGATCGCCCGGTCCCGCTTGCCGAGCACCGTATCCGTGTCGGGCATCTCAATGAAGCGAATCGTCTCCTCGACGGTCAGGAATTTGGGTAGCTTTTTCTCCAGTTTCGGGGTCGCCACCAGTCGCGCGGGATTGAGGTCGAGCACCTGCTCCCGACAGAGAAATTTGAAGAAGCTTCGCAGCGTCGCCAGCTTCCGAGCAATCGAACTCTTCTTCTTTTTTTGCGCGTAGAGCGTCGAGAGGAACTCGCGGATGGTGATGTTATCAATCTGGCGCACATCCACCGGGCGGCGCTCCCCCCGATCATTCATCGGTGCGAGATAGTCGTAGAACTGGAGGAGATCAATCCGGTAATTCCGCAGCGTGTGCTCGGAGACATTCCTTTCGTACTTGAGATGCTGAAGGAACATGTCAATGTAGTTTTCCATGATCCCTCCTCATCGTGTGGGCGCATAGTAGCCGGATCGCGCGCGGGCCACCAGCCCGTCGCGTTTCACGCGAACGGTCAATCGGCGAAACGATCCGTCCCGCGCTTCGTTGGATGAGGAAAAACCGAGGACATACTGATGGCGGAGCTGCTCGGTCAAACGGGCGAAGACGGGATCAAGCTCTTCCAGCCGATGAGGGAAATAGACTTCGCCTCCCGTCTCGCGGGCGAGGGTCTCCAGGGCTCGTTCTCCCGCCAGCTCGCGGAGATTGGGCGAAGCACCCGGCATGGCCGTATTAATGGCATAGACGACAGCACCTACTTCCTGGACGCGCTGGAGCGCTTGAGCGAGCGTCGTGCGACTCAATGTATCCCGGCCATCGGAGAGGATCAGGATCACCCGACGCCCCTGGACATCGCGCAAAAGGTCCGCCGCCGTCACCAGGGCATCGTAGAGCGCCGTCGCTCCCTCCGATCTCAACCGCTCGACGAGCGTCACCAGCACATCCACACGGGATGTCAGCCCATGCTGCACGATCACGTCCGTACCGACGGTGATGAGTGCCGCTTGATCGCCTCGCCGAACAACCGACGAGAAAAAGCGACCGACGGCCTGCTTCTCGAACTCGAATCGGCTCTTGATGCTCAAACTCGTATCGAAGACGAGGACGAGTCGCAGCGGCATCACAGTCTCGCTCGCGCACAGCAAGATGGTTTGGGGAACGTCGTCCTCGAGGATCTCAAAATCATCCTTGGTCAAATTGCGCACGACCTCTCCGCCGGGTCCGATGACGGTGGTCGTCACCAGGACAAGGTCCGACCGAAGCACAACGGCTTGCGACTCCTCTCCCTTTTGCCCCAGGGATGGGGACGATCCTTCCCGGATCGCGCCGGTCCGATGCTCCAATTGCCCAACATGATATAAGAACCGCACCCATGAATCCGACATCCGAGCAGGCCCGGGGATGCTGGGCAAAAGAGAAGCCGACGCCCGAACCGGAAGGAGAAGCAAAGAAAGCATCGCCCCGATCACCAGGACGAGATGGCGCGTGAGAATCGGTGCGCCTGCTTTGCCAGGTTCTTCTGGTCCCGATTCAACTCGACTCGGAGAGAGGGATTCGGCGGGAGGGGACGCCGTCTGTCCCTCTTGCATTTCCAACCCCTCGGGGGACCGAAGGCGATGATCCACCAGCCATCGGTCGAAATCGCGGAGCGCGCGCTCGATCTGAAGCTGACGACGGGCAAGCTTGCTTCGGCCTCGACTGGCCTCGGGATCGAGCGGCGGCAGCAGGGCGAAGGCGATGTTGCCCGGCTGAAAATGGCGAGGATCACTCTCGGTGATATAGCGAAGGAGACTCCCACAGGCCGTCGTCGGCGGAGGCGGCACCAGCAGGCGACCGCGCAAAAGATCGGCAATCATGACGGCGGCAATGAGCCCCGTGGCGATGCACTCGACATAACCTTCGACACCCGTCAGTTGACCTGCGACGAAAAGTCGCGGATCGGCGCGAAGCTGAAGCGTCGGCAACAAACACACGGGACTGTTGATGTAGGTATTCCGATGCACCATCCCGTAGCGAATGAATTCCGCCCGCTCCAGTCCGGGAATGAGACGGAAGACGCGCTTTTGCTCGCCCCACTTCAGTTGGGTCTGAAATCCCACGAGGTTGTAGCTGTCGGCCAGCAAACTCTCCTGGCGCAGTTGCACGACGGCGAACGGTTGCCGCCCGGTCCGGGGATCAATGAGTCCCACCGGCTTCATCGGTCCATAGGCCAGCGTCAGTCGTCCTCGCCGGGCCATCTCTTCGATGGGCAAACACCCCTCAAAGTAACAGGCGCGGTCGAAGTCGTGAAGCTCCACCGTAGCGGCACTTATCAGGGCATCATAAAAGCGATTGTACTCTTGCTCGGTCAGCGGACAGTTGAGGAAATCGTCGCCGCCCTTGCCGTAGCGCGCCGCGCGGAAGACGATGTCGTAGTCAATCGTCTCGGCATCCACGATGGGACTGATGGCGTCGTAGAAATAGAGATGCTCCCGGCCCGTCAGCCGCCGCAACTCCTCCGACAACGCTTCGGACGTGAGCGGACCCGTCGCAATGAGCACAATGCCCTCTTCGGGAATCCGGGTGACTTCCTCACGGATGAGACGGATACGCGGATGCGCCGAGAGCGCCGCGGTCACGCGCTCGGCAAACTGACTGCGGTCAACCGTGAGGGCCGTTCCACCGGGCACGCGGCAGGACGCCGCCAGATGAAGTAACAATGAGCCCGCGCGCCGCAGCTCTTCCTTGAGCAAATAGGGAGCTGTTCCCGGTTCATCCGATTTGAGCGAGTTGCTACAAACGAGTTCGGCCAGCCGATCGGTCTTGTGCGCCGGCGTGGACCGCACCGGTCGCATCTCGTACAAAGCCACGGAAAATCCCCGCTCGGCAAGCTGCCAGGCCGCTTCGCTCCCGGCCAGCCCTCCACCGATGATTGTCACCATCGGTCGCTCGGTTTTCATCGGGTGATTAGTTTACTGAAGTTCGATGTCTTCCGCCAGAATCTGCCGGAAAATCCTCACCCCTGCAGGCGCATCGCCCGCGCAACTTTCCTGGCGAGATCAGCTCGAAATCAGTCCTCCGGGGAGCGCGGGCTTTTCAGCCGGTGCGTTGCAGACAAAACCCTCCCCACAGGCCTGCTCCAGGGATCATCGCAAACGGAACAGGCTACCCGGTCCGTGGGGGATGATTTTTCGGAGACAACGGAGGTGACTCTCCTTCACCCGGCGTCGTCATCCCACTCGCTGAGATGATCGCGGTAGTAGAGAGCCCGTTGCCGCGTGCGGCGAAAGCTCAACGCCGCCAGAAGCGCCGTCACAGCAAAAAGCAGATGGACCGGCAGGTTCAGCACGCCCATCGGCCGCCAGACCGACGTGATCACAGCGGCGAAATTCACCACCGCAATGATCGAGGCAATGATGGCCAATCCCCCGTAGAGGCCAGCCCGCCGTGTCAGGCTGAGGTAAAGCTGTTGGTGTCGTGAGTCTCCCCGCTCGTTCATATTCTGGACCCGGTGCACCCCGGCCCCCCGCCCTTTCCGCTCTCCGGGAAATCAACAAAGGCGGCGTTACTTCCGGGACGACAGCAACGAGTCAATCGCCTCTTTGAAACTCTGGAAGGGATATGCGCCGCTGATGATCTTGGCCACTTTCACCCGGTCATTGCCATCAGGATAACCGATGGCGAAATAGGGCGTGCCCCGGATGCCCACTTTCTGACCGTCGGATTGGTCCTGACGGACCTTGCCCGCATATTTTCCGCTCTCCAGGCACTGGCGAAATCGGGCCACATTGAGGCCGATGGTCTGGGCATGACGGTGCAAATCCTCCGGGCGCAGGGCACGTTGATTGGCGAAAAGCTGATCGTGCATCTGCCAGAACTTCCCCTGCTCTCCAGCGCACAAGGAGGCTTCGGCGGCCTTAAAGGCCTGGGGATGGATTGCCTCCAGAGGGTAGTTGCGGAAAGCATAACGGAGCTTCCCCGTCTGCACGTATTCCCTCTCGATCTGAGGCACCGTCTCCCGGACATGGCGAGCGCAAAACGGGCACTGGTAGTCGGAAAACTCTACGAGTACGACCGGAGCTTTCTTATCCCCTTTGGCGTAAAGAGGATCGAAGGCCAGGACCATATTCGGCGGGGCGTCGGCAGCGCGATACCGCGCCGGAAGCGTCCGATTTTGCGCATCTGATTGGGGCGCGGGAGAGGGCGCGGACGCCGGAGTCGGTGGAGCTGCCGACGACGTATCCTTACGGGCCGACCGCCCGAAATACCCGATCAGTCCCACGATGACCACACCGACCACAACGAGAACGAGTGGGCCGACAAACTGCTCTCTCGATGATGGTTTGGCTGTTTTCATAGTGCAGGCTATTCTAGTGACGCGCCCTGCCTCCGTCAAGAAGCTCACGGCTTTCGCTCGGATTCGATGATCTCAATGCGGCTTGGCGGTCGGGGCGGATTGACATAAGCCGAGACCAAACTCTCATTGCCATCCCTGTCAATGGCCTTCACGCCGAAGGTGAAGGCATCAATCGAGACATCTTCCAGCACATATTCGGTGACATTGCCCACGAAGATTTCTCGTTCCCAGTCAGGAGCGGTCGTGGCGCGAATGACAATGGCATAACCGGCGAGATCGGCTTCGGGCGCGTCATTGCGCCAGCGCAGATGCGCGGCATAGCCCGACCGACCCCGACCGATCAGCGGCGCTCCTCGCTCGTTTGTGACGATCGGGGGCTTGGGAGCCAGGGCGAGGCTGGCTGCCACAGCAGCATTCACCTTGGTCACCAGGGCGGTGTAGGCCGGCGAGCAATTCTCAAACGTATCGGTCGCCGTATGCTGATTGGCGTAATTCTCGTTCGGCGTGGTGAACCGCACGGCAGCATATCCCTGGTGATTAAATGGCGTGTGATCGCCTCCGCGGCCAAACCGATCATGACGGAAAATCAAATCTACCCGCATCGAGGGAACATAGGCTTCGCCGATTCGCTTGACATAACGGGCCAGTTGCCGGGAGAGGGAATCCGAAGGCTCTTCGGAAAAAATCCGCACGCTCCGATTATCCCGCGCGCCGCTGCCCGTCACATCGCTGCCGATAATGTCGTTGTTCAGTACAGCTTCAATCTGATGATTCTCGCGGCGGGCCTTCTGCGCATAGAGGGTGCTCCCCACCAGGCCCTGCTCCTCACCGGCGAAGGCGATGAAGACGAGCGTCTTCTCGAATTCGTACTGGCTGAGCACTCTCGCCAGCTCCATCACAGCCGCCGTCCCGCTGCCATCATCGGTCACTCCCGGAGCGAACACCTCCGTTTGCGACCAATCCACCTGTCCGTCACGTCGCACAATGGCCAGCGAATCATAATGCGCGCTGATGATGATCTGCCGCTGCGGTTGCGTCGTGCCCGGCAGCACCGCGACAACGTTTCTCAGTTCGACATCGCGGACGATCCGTTCCCCTTGCTTTTTCACCATATAGGTGTCGTAGCGAACCTGAAGTCGCGGGCTATAGCTTTTGAACTGCTCGAAGATCCAGCTTCGCGCCGCTCCAATTCCTCGCGTCGGATGCGTCGGGTCCGAGAGCGTATTCCGCGTTTCGAAACTCTCCAGTTTTTTGAGAATCGCCGCGATACGCTCCTCCGACACCGAGTCAACGATCTGTTTGATCACCGGATTGATCCTGACGGCCGATGGCGAAGGGGTCGGTTCGGGCGCCGCAGCCCCCCACCCGCCGAGCAAAAAAATCAACAAGAGTCCCGCCATCCTTTTCGTCATTGTGTCACTACCCTCCCCTTTTGGGTTTATCCTGCCGGGCTGAGATTGTAGGACAGAGGGTCGCTGCCCGTCCATCCTCTGCTGAGGCAAGGATCGCTCGGATAGGTCCGTGCCGGCACATGTCTCGCACTGGCACGGCGACGACAGAAGGATGACGACTCCTCCACCCCTCGCCATCACCGGAGCCGTCCGCGTTTATCGCAGCCCCCGGCGTCGCCTTCCCCAGACCAGGAAATCCTCCGACCGATGGGATAGACCACGTGCCAGATACCAACTCAGCCATAGATTTCACAGATTTTCACGGAGGATGAAAATCGCAATCCCACTAGATGCAAGGCACACTTTCCATTCCGCCGAAGGAGCGCAACCTTTCCAGTCTGCGAGAAAAACCGGAACGCAACTGTCGGAATGCGAGAGCATGCGGACCTAGCGCACACGTTCCAGTCCTCGTAAAACCGCAACACATTTGAGGGGATGCGAGGTGGTGGGAGCGTGCGATGCATGCGGGCAGGGCAAACAGGGTAGCATTCTCCGTTGCGCGCCTGAGCGTGAGCCGATGGGATGCCCCCGTCGGGGGCTTGGAGGGATTGGGGCACTGTGGTCCTAGGGCTCGTCTTCGGCTTCGCCCGAGGCTACATTCGGTCGCCTGCTGCCGCAGGCTCCATACGAAATACGTCAACGTGAACGGAGCTCGGCTCCGGCTTCGCCCCAGGCTGGACTCGGTTGCCCGCTACCACCGGCTGGCTTGCTGTCGGGAGTGAAACTCAATCGGGCTCGCTTCGGTCGCCCCAGTCCCGACCCGAACGCCTGCCGACGCAGGCTGGAAAAGACCAATCTCACCGAGGCCCGAGCTTTCGTGTTCGCTCCAGGCCGAACTCGGTCGCCTGCTGGCAGAGCCTCAATACGGACTACATCGGCCAGGCTCAGCTCACGGCTCCACCCTCAACCAGATCCGCTCGCCTTCTACCCGCAGGCCCAACTCAGCCTCCGGCGCCGGACCTCAGAACCGGAAGAGATAGCTGAACTTCACAAATACCTGCCGTCCCGTTGAAAGCGTGGGCGCGCCCAGACGCTGAATCCCCCCTGGGACCGCGGGATCCAGTCCGAGGTTCTCCCAGCGATCCGTGTATCCCACATAAAGCGCCGTCCAGGGATTGACCAGATACGTGAGCAAAACGTCCATGGCGATCCGCTTCTCCCGCTGCGCGCGTACCAGAGACGGATTTGGAAGCACGGCGGCATAATCAAGGATCGTTCGGAGTGAGAGTTCGCGGGTGAATTGATAGTTCAGCTTCGTGCGCAACAGATGGTTGTTGAAAACGCTCACAGATTTCCCACCTGGGGCGAGTTCCTGCGCCTGCGACCACGGCAAGGAGTCGGCGTGCGTTCTCAGGCGGCTGTAGAGATAGACCTGGCTTATCCGAAGTCGCGTGGCGGGCCGAAGGGTCAGCTCCAGCTCGCCATTGGCCGTGGTGGCCGAGAAAGGGTCCACGCCCGGAGCGGGATAGAAATTGATCCCCCTCCCGAACCGATAGCTTGCTCCAAGCGAGAGCCAGCGCAACCACGCCGTCGAGACGCTGACGGATGTTTCGTGCTTCCGAAATCCGAGATCGCGAAACAACTCGAACGATTCCGACCGGCGGAAGCCGATCTCCGTGGGTCCGGCGAACTGCGCCTGAAATTCGCTGCTGATGATCCAATCCTGAAGACGACCGCGCCGATCCCAGTTGACGAGCGTGAAGAGGCTCGGCCCGAAGCTCTGCAATCGCTTCCCTTCGCGGAACCAGCGGTATCGAACGAAATGTTCCGTCTGACGCACGTCCACACGGCGGATGAATCCGAGCTGCGTGTGGAATCGGGGGCTGCGATCCACATACTCTCCGGAATAGTAGAAGTGCCGTCCCGAGTAGGAAAGGTCGAGCGAATACGCAGGGCCGGAGAATCGTTCGCCATCGCGTCGGGTGAGGCTGTGCATGATCTGTCCAGTGAACGTCCAGTTTGGACCCAGCCGCAGCAGCGTATCCAGGGCCAGGACGGCGTTGGATTGCGACATGAAGGACCAGCGTGAGAGGAGGACGCCGACGCTCGATTGCTCGGCGAACTCTCGCTGCACGCGCAGGACGCCGACGGCTGCCCGACGCCCGTAGGCGGGGTCATCGCGAGCAACGCTCCTGCCCGGCGCCCGATCGTCAATGACAAGACCCCCGAGCGCCCAATGTCCCACCTTCCCCGTCACGCGCGCGCCGAATTGAGGGTCAATGATCCGGCGGGAGAAAAACAGGTTCTCCAGCGTCTGAAAGAATCCGGCATTCTCCAGGAAGAATGGACGCTTCTCAGGGAAGAACACCTCGAATCGCTGATTGAGCGTCACCTGCGGATCATCGGACTCGACCTGACTGAAATCGGGATTCACCGTGAGATCAAGCGTGACGGCATCGCGCAAGACGAACTTGGCATCCATTCCCCCGCGCCCTTCGACCTCCGTGCGCCAGGCCGGTCCGTTTGCCCTCGCCAGGTCCAGGAAACGCGCGGCAGCAAACGCCCCATACGGGATGAACTGCCAGTTGCGCCCGGGCGAGATGTCCTCCATCCCTTCGAGCGTCGCCAGTTGCTGGAGGAACCCGGCCACGCGCCGGGTGATGTAGGGCCAGAAGGACTGCTCGTTCAGCCGCGGGATGATGCGCCCGAGCGCGATCCCCCATGTTTGCGTGCGCGTCGCGGGAAACCGCAGACTCCGAAAGGGGATGGCGATCCATACGACGAAGCCCTCCTCGGTCACCCGACCTTCAGAATACCAGAGCGCGTCGAAGCTATAGTCGTCTTCCTGCCCCTCGCCAGTGATCCCATCGGCCTGGATGCCCAGGGGATTGGCCAGGAAGAGATAGGCGCGGCGACGATCCCGAAACGTATCCAGGACCACCCCGACCACATCGTCTTCAAAGATCGCCTCCCGTCGAGAGAGGCGCGCGCGGACTTTCGCCGGATCGTCCTTGCAGAGAAACACAATGTAGAGATTCTGGCGATCATAGGAGAGACAGGCCGTCGTCTCCAGGCTCACGGCGACACCATCTCCCGGTTCCCGCTGGCGAAAGTCGGAGACGCAGAGCGCATCGGCATTGTTCGCCCCTCGCACGTAATCCTCCAGTCGTGGAGGAGTGGAGACGCGCGGGACGCGCAGACGGGGACGCTCCTCCTGAGCGAGCGCCGCGATGCTCCCACCGAGCAAAAGCGCGAGCGGAAGCGCAAGGATTACGCTTCGTCCCTTTCTCCCCATTGCTTTTGCTAATCGCTGGTCAGTTCGCTTGCCGCCGTCCCTATTACGAGACACATCGCCAACTTGTTCCAAAAGAAGAGGGGAAGCCGCCACCAATCCTAAACCCGTAGCAGAACCCAATCCCCTGTCAAGCGAGTCCCAGATCCAGCCACAGATGTCACGGATTTTCTCAGAACCATGAAGGTCGGAATCTCGTTGACATCCCCATCCCGGTTTCCACTCCCCCCTGTGTGTTCTGCAGCCTGCCTCCTTCAGTCGCGATTCACCCTTTCGGCGCTCTTTCACTCCTATCGGCGGAATCTGTGGCCTTTTGTATCACAACCCGATGCGACTTGTCCTCAAAACTTCGACTCCTATGTGTGTGATCTCTGGCCCCACTACACGGTCGCAATCCTCTTTCAGGCCGTTCCCAAATTTTAACTGCATGATAACACCTATCTCCTCAATTTCTCGGTCAGGAAGTCCAAAGCCTCCCTTCAGCCAGTCCGGATCTCACCAAATCCTATGCAATCTGTGGTTCTCAATGCGTGGACGTAATCCTCTTTGAGGCGAGTCCCAAATTCCAACCGAAGAACACCTGCCGGACGGATCAGTCCGAAAAGTGCAGGTGTGTCGCAATCCTCTTTGAGGCGAGTCCCAAATTCCAACGAGCTGAAAATCCGTAGAATTTACCGCTGCCCGTTCGCGCAAAGGTCGCAATCCTCTTTGAGGCGAGTCCCAAATTCCAACCTGCCAAAGGCGGGGTGGCGGTCCGCCTGACGGCGGATGGCCAGTCGCAATCCTCTTTGAGGCGAGTCCCAAATTCCAACAACGAGTCGCCGAGGATCTTGTAGGCATCTTCGGCGTCTGTCGCAATCCTCTTTGAGGCGAGTCCCAAATTCCAACACAAGGGTGCGCATGCGGTCTTCAGCGGGTTGAACTCGGCCTTGTCGCAATCCTCTTTGAGGCGAGTCCCAAATTCCAACTGAGACATATTTCATCGTAGTCCGACGCCGAGGCTCGCTGTCGCAATCCTCTTTGAGGCGAGTCCCAAATTCCAACTTAAGTTGTAG
>DATLZR010000031.1 GCA_035573895.1 Blastocatellia bacterium
GGCGACGCTCATCATCGGCAAAGAACTCGAAATCCGCCGTGTGCTCTCGCCCACACACCTTTACAGCTCGGCCTTCATCGTGACGGCGGAACGTCGTGGCTCGCCGACTATCCCCGAGCGATTCTTCCTTCGGGGAGCCGGATGGGGTCATGGCGTTGGCCTCTGTCAGATCGGCGCTGCCGTTATGGCCGTCCGAGGGAAAAAGTATGACGAAATCCTCTCTCACTATTTTCCCGGGTGCGTGGTCGTTCGCCTCTACTCTTGACGGAAGCCGAGCCGGTTGCCGGGGAAAGGGGAGATCGCGTCATACTCACGGAGCCATAAGCCCTCCCGGGTCCGGTGACAGGACAACGCCCTTTGCTGTAACTCATCCTCTCCGTCCTCACGTATCCAATCCGGGACCCATGAGGAGGCGTGGGATCCCAGCGAGAGGGACCGCAGCGCGGACTCTCGAGTCTGCTGAAAACCACTGGCGGGAAAACCCGCGCGACATTTTCGGAGGAGTCCTCAAGGAGCGCGGGCTTCCGCCCGGAACCGAGGAAAATGAAAATCACCCGCAGACTACACCGATGTCACGGCGAGACCATCGGTGTGAATCTGTGAAACCTGTGGCTATTTTCGGAGGAGAAATATGAGACGAACACTGACGCTTTTTGTGATTGTCGCGCTTTTGCTCCCGCTCGCGGGAGCGACACGGGCTCAGGAGCAGGCCGATCCGGTGACGCTCCTGCCTCAGTCCGTTCTCGATGCCATCGCCGATGAGGTCTCCGGCGCACTGGCTTTCAATCACACACTGGAGCTGGGCTCGTACGAGCGAGATCGCTTCCGCGAGGAGTACGAGGGCACCTACCGGGAGAGCGAATATATCTCCCGAATGGCCCGACTCTATGGACTGAGCGATGTTCAAATCGAACGCTTCCGTCAAGAGCGTCCCACCTGGGATGCGGAACAAGGCGATCTCTGGATGATCGAGCCGCAAAAACGCCTCATCATCAGTTACCGTGACGTGACGGCGTGCCTGGCCACGGGCAGTCGGAGCGCTGATGTCACGGCGGAACTCGTCTATGTTGGTCGCGGCGATAAGGAGAGCGATTATCAGGGTCGGGATGTCAAAGGCAAGATTGTGCTCGCCTCCGGTCCTGTCGGAGCTGTTCACACACAGGCCGTGCTGCGCTTCGGCGCGGCGGGCGTCGTTTCCTTCTTCAACGGGACGGGCAAGCCCGTGGACCATCCCGATCAGATCGGCTGGAGCGGTATCGGGGGCTTCGGTGGTTCGCAGGGCGCTCAGCGCGAGCCGACCTTCGGGTTCATCCTCTCGCATCGAATTGGCATGGAACTTCTGGACCGGCTCGAACGAGGACAGAAGGTCGTCGTCCGAGCACAGGTGAAAACAACCGAATACCCCGCCGACATGGAAGTGACGACGGCAACCATCCCCGGTGACGGAACGACCGATCAGGAGATCATGATCGTCGCTCATGTGTTCGAGGGAATCGCTAAGCAGGGTGCCGGAGATAACTTCTCCGGCTCGGCGACGATCCTCGAAGTCGGTCGGGCGATGGTCAAGCTCATCAAGGATGGGATCCTGCCTCGTCCCAGACGAACGATTCGGTTCCTCTGGGTGCCGGAGATCAGCGGGACCACGGCTTATCTTCGGGCTCACCCCGAGGAAGCCAGACGGATCGTCGCGGCCATCAACATGGACATGGTGGGAGTCAATCTCACGAAAAATGGAAGCGCGCTCCGCCTCTATCGCAATCCCGATTCGCTGGCCAGTTTCGTCTCCGATGTGGCCCAGCAGTTCTTCGAGTACGTGGGAGAAACCAACCGCGAGAAGGTTCATAATCGGCGCATCGCCTACGCCTTCTCACGCCCGATTGTGGATCCCACGGGCACGCGCGATCCCTTCTACTACGGCATTGAGAAGTACTACGGCTCAAGCGATCACGTCGTCTTCGTCAATATGGGCATCCCGGCCATCTTTTTCAATCATTGGCCCGACAAAGCCTACCACACGAGCGAAGATCGGCCCTGGAATCTCGACCCCACACAACTGAAGCGAACAGCATTCATCGGAGTGGCGACGGCGAGCGTCCTGGCATCGGCTTCGGCGACTGAGGCCGTTCGGCTAGCTGCCCTCTCGGCAGGTTATGCTCACCGGCGCATCGGTGAAGCGATGAATGAAGCACTGAAGCTGCTGTCGCAAAGTCAACCCGCCGATCTTCCGACGAATTATAAAGAGGCCGTTGCTCTGCTGACTCACGCTTATGACCGGGAAGCGAGGACCATTGCGTCGGTCAAGACAATGGCCGCAGGCAGCTCTGTTGATCCGACAGTGGCCAAGCGGATCGAGCGTATCGAAGCCGAGCTTCGCACCGGACAGACAAATGATCTGGCCCGTCTGCGCAACGCCTTTCAGGCATTGGCCGAACAGTTCGGCATCTCCACAGCGGAACCCGAACTGACCCCGGCCGAACGCACCGCCGCTGCGCTTATTCCGGTGAGGAAATCGGGGGCATCCTCCGCACCGTCGGGAGGGCCCGGTTTCCCACAGGCGTCTGGCGGCGAGACATTGACCGGCTTCCATGCGATGGAAGCCCGTGCCTACGCCGATGGAACGCGCTCCATTCTGGAAATCCGTCAGCACATCAGCGCCGAACTCGGTCCAGTGCCCATCGAGCGCGTCATCGCTTTCTTCCGCGAACTGGAAAAGCGCGGGGAGGTTGAAATCCGTCAGCGATGATCCTCACCGACCCGAAAAGCCATTGGGAACAATTATGAGGCAAGACCCGGCGCCCTCGTTAAGAGGCGCCGGGAATTAAAGCCGGCACGACAATCGAACGAAGCTGCGGGTGCGGCCTGCCGAAGATCGCCCGACATCTGGAGTCAGGTGCTCTGGAACGGCGCACTGCTCATTGTAAACCCACACCGCCTCCCGGAGGACGGTTTGATAAAACCGGCTCTGGCGATCAAATGCTTCCCATTCGTCCCGGGTGTAGACGAAAAGGTCAACCGGGATGGGAAGCTCTGTCGTATTCCACTCCGCTGATCTCCGCTCAAACCGATGGGGCGACGCTTTGACGATGACGATCACATCCAGGTCGCTACCGACGCCCCATTGGCCGCGAGCGTAAGACCCAAAATAACCAATTCGTAAGACGTGTGGTCGCTGACGTCTGAGGGTTTCTGCCCAACCGCGTGTAGCCCGATCAATAGTCTGTCGGTCTGGCCATCTGAGGACGGACGAATTCGATGACCTCACGGGCATAGGTGATAGCCTCCTCGCTTCGTAATGGCCCAAAGTGTTCGAATGGTGCGCCTTCCGTAACTATTGGGATAGCGCGGTGGAATATAAAACCCGTCTAACACCTGAGCCTTCGCAAATCAGCTCCGGGGGAACGACCACTGCCTCAGGGAGTTCCCCAAGAAGCCTGGCAATGACGTGGCCCCAAGCTTCTTGTCCGCAGTGAAGGTGTAACGCCTTGACCGCCTTCTCCGCCGCCTGCTGAGCTGCAAAGCACGCCCATTCATGGCGTTGAGCGCGACGGGAATCCTCTACCTGTTCCAGATCTCTCAGCGGTTGGGCAAACCAATCGTGAGCCCACCTCGGCATGATTCTGTGCCTCCGCCCCAAGTCTGTCCCAGGCCCTCTGGTAGGTCAAGCCACTCTCGAAAAGATTGCGCAACCCAACCATCTCACCAATCAGTTTTTCCACCCTTTAGAGCGTAGATCGCCGAAACACATAAACAAGGTGAAGGTAATCCAACCCCTTGATTCGCCACAAGTGGTTCATGATGGCGATCCTCTCGCTGTTCCATGCAGCAAATCGCCTCGTCTTTTCCCGATCGAACTTACGTTCCCGGATCATTGTGGGACGAGGAAGCAATCCGCCGACAGCCTTTATAATGGGTTTGCAAACCTCCTCTTCATAGTGTCCCGGACACAGGTTCATCCCCGTTTGCTGGAATAAGGGATGGAGTACACTGAGCCGCCATCAGCTTCAACTTTTCCTTGACAGCTCACCTCCACTCACTATACATAGAATAACAGCGGAATGGAGGATGATAGGCATGGCTACGTGAAGTTTGCGTAGTCCTTAACGAATGACATCCAGAAGGGAGTAACTGATTGTGGTCATTTCGGAGACTGCAAAAACACCCATTCATTTTTGGAAGGAGGGAATATGCGATCAAAAAAAATACTCAGGATGCTTCTTGTTTTCGCGACGGGACTTCTGATGGTGGCTCCCGATGTTGTACTCACCCAGGGGCCGGGCTTTCTCGGCCGAGTATTGAACCGACGACTGAGAAAGGTCTACCCAAACTTGACCGCGGCTTTCGCTGATTCGTTGCTTCAGCCCGGTGATATCTTGCTGGCAGCAGGTAATATAACTGAGCCCGGACCGGTCGTGATCCCGACAGGCTGGAGTGGCACCATAATCGGAGAATCACGTCCTGGATTCGCTCCCCGAATCACCCAGACGACACCGGGCACCTGTGATCCTACGTGGGGGGGGTGGCATTAACTGCGTCATTGATGCCCGGCGACGCGGTGGGCTCGTCCAGATCATCGGGCTGACGATCATCGTGCCGGCTACAGTGACTCCGTCTACGGGGATTCAGGCGATCGGTCTGGATCTCACACCACCCATTAATGCCAATCCTCTGACTATCAGGAACTGCCGGATCCAGGGGGCATCACCTACTGGCGCATTTGATGGGATTGTTGTGGCAAGCCGTGGGGGGCCCATCACTATTCAGGAGAATGTCATCACTGGGACCATTCAGGCCACGGCCATCGCTCTTGTTGGTGATGACTTCCTCGGCGGCACTACCCCTGTGACAGCAACCATCCAACGCAACCGTATCACCATCACCGGCGTTGGTACTAACTTCGGAGCGGGGATCGGGTTGACCGGAATTTCCGGTGGTACCGTGATCATCCAACGAAACATTATTGACGGTGGAGGTGCGACCGCTGGTGCGGGATTCGGAATCGGTCTTGGACCCGACCCGACGATCCCTACCACAATCGGAGCTAGCGGCGCCATCATTCGGCGAAATACGGTGCGTAACTTCTCTGATCCCACAACAAACAACGCTCCTGTGCCCGGGACCGGGATTGTCGTTGACGCCTCCCCCGGGGCAGTGGTCGAAGCCAACCTGATTAAAGATAACGTGTGGGGTGTCCTCGTTGACCCGACGGCGCCAACAAGCGGTCCTCCCTTCCCTGTCGTCAAAGACAACAACATCACCTGCACGAATCTAACGACTTGCAAGTCGAGCGGGTTTGTCGGACTGGCGTTCGACCCCTCTAACGTTGGCGTAACTTACAACCTCGACGCGCGAAATAACTTCTGGGGAGCTAATAACGGCCCTGCCGACAGTGCAGCGGGGAGCAACTGCGGGGGAACGACTGCGACGACCTGTGATACTGCTCCGGGTGGTGGCCTGCCTATTTTGACTGGTGGAGCTGATGATTGTGGTACAGCACCCGGGACTGTCAGAGCGTGTCCCTCCCGGTCGTCATCCAACCTCTTTGCCGGCGCGTAAAGGAGCGCATTAGATATTGAGGGTCAAGCCGATAGCGGGGCTGGAGGCGAGCCAACCTCACACAGTACTGGCCTCCGGGGAAAGCGGCTTGTCCCTCGCCCCATCGGAGATGGGAGAGCCTCCAGCCCCATTCCCTGTGCACCAGCTCTCCAGGTGGTTGCCCGTTTTGTCCTGGGATCACTTGAGCAAAAGCAACCAGTCAACGATTTGCTGTCGTTGCTCACTCGAGAGGGTCGGAAAGTGAGCGGGCATCGGGTCTTTCAGGCCATACTGACGAGAATCTTCCAGCATGGAAAGCAGATCCTCCCGACTACGACGTGGCTTAAGCGCGACACCAATCAGAGGCGGTCCGATCTTCCCCTCACCATAAGAACCATGGCACAGAGCACAGGTCGTGACAAAAGCCGGTGGGGGAGGGGGATAAGCCCCCGCCTGCGCTCCCGTCGGCACAGTGCCGGTCGTCCCGCTCGCCGAAGCGGGTTCCGATGCTCCGGCAGCAATAGGTTTGTCCAGCGCCAGCAGCCAATCGGCCAGTGCTGCGAGATCTTCAGCAGCGAGCTGCTTGAATCGGGGCATGGACCCCGGCAAAACGTCTCGGTTGTGGCCCGCCACGTAGTCAATGATGAATTGTCGGGATAGCTTACGGGTCTGGGCGATCTTAACCAGCGCTGGAGCCACCGGTCCTCCGAGACCATCAGCCCCATGGCAATGGGCGCAGTTGGCGAAATAAATCTTGAGCACCCGCTCACCTGCTACGAGAGGACTCTTCACGGGCGACATCATGATGGGAACTGAACGTCCGATTTCCTGAGGGATAAAGGAGGCCCGGAGGAATGCTTGCGTCTCCTGCTTCTGCGCGCGAAACCTCGCACTCATTTCAGGATCAGCGGCATCGCTCAATTTCAACACAACTCCGAGGCTCACACTACCCACCAGAAGAACAGCCATCACACTGACGGCAATCGGTCGCCGTAAGGGATGCCGCTCCGGTCGCCGATCAAGAAACGGCAACAGAAAGAAACCGATCAAAATTATCACCGGCAGAATGACCGTCGGGATTATCGCCAGCTTGTCGGGGAAGTACTGCAAGAGCTGATACAGGGGCAAAAGGTACCAGGGCGGCCGCCCTAGAAAATCAGATGCCGGATCCGCCTGAGGACCCAACTCGGCCGGCACCCGAACCGCGAGCACCAGGAGTGCCATGAAAACGAGGAAGACGACGAGCATATCTTTAAAAAGCTGGCCGGGATAATAGGGCTCGACGCGCGCTGTCTCTTCGGGCTGATAGGGTCCGGCGCGACCCACGCGCCGGATGAGATAGAGATGCACGGCAACCAGAATCACCAGCAAAAGCGGCAAGAGAAAAACATGTAGCACAAAAAATCGCGAGAGGGTGAGCGTCGTCACATCCGGGCCGCCGAGAAAGACGCGCCGCACGATCCGACCGACGCCGGGAACTTCACCAATTTCGCCCATCAGGACCTTGGTTCCAAAATAGGCTGCCTGATCCCAGGGCAGCAAATGCCCCGTAAAAGCCAGCCCGATCACCACCGGGACCGTGAGAAGACCGACGATCCAGAGCAGCTCACGCCGGTCTTTGTAAGCTCCAAAGAGGTACGCACGCAGCAAGTGAGCCAGCAAAAGGATGATCATCGCACTGGAGCCGTACACATGCAATCCACGGATAATCCCCCCCATCGGCACGACCTTGTGAATATAAGCGACGCTGGCATGGGCATGATCTGCCGACGGAACATAGTACAGCGCCAGGACGATCCCAGTGGCCGCCTGGAGCACAAAGAGAAAGAGCAATGCACCACCCAAGGCATAGGCCAGCCGCGCCCCTCCCGGAATAGGCTCATCTCGAAGGAATGAGATCAGGCGCGAGATTCCCGTTCGTTCCTCCACCCAGTTGGAGACAGTCCCCATGATCCTCACTCTCCTTTCACCGGCGATTTGCGGAGGAATATCGAGATCGCGCATCTATCCTCCGCGCTCAGGATGAAATCGTGACTTTTTCTCCGGACGCCTCTTCTTCAGGCCAGTGAGAGATCAACCGTTGCCCTCAGAGCGGTTGCTTCTCCGCGATGCCCTGACGAAAGAGGCGATATTTCACCTGAAGCACGCCGCCCTGGATGCGGTAATCGAGTGTGTCCATTGCGCGCGGAGCCGGCCCACCGAGCTTCTCGCCGCGGCGGTCCCAGGCACTCCCATGACAGGGGCAGATAAATCCATCATCGGCAGCATTGATGGTGCACCCCTGATGCGGGCAGATGGCGGAGTAGACGACCAGGTTTTTCCGGCTGTGCTTCACGACCCAGATAAGCTGCTGCGTATTGAAGCGTCCCCAGCCAACATCCTGTGACACGACGACGGCCTGTTTTATGGGCTCTCCGACGGGAATGTCATCAACCGGCCCCACCGAGATCCACTCCTCCTCGGCCTCCGATGTTTTTCTCCAGGCCGAATGCAGCCCGAAGCGAGCGAAGAGGAAACTCAGCACTCCCACAATCGTTGTCCCCATCAGCCCGACCAGAATGCCGAGAAAGGATCGTCGGGCCGGAGCCGGCGCTTGCTCTCTCGCAGAACCAAAGGCAACCGAGCCGCGCTCGGGTTGATAGGAGGATGTCTCAGTCATTGATTCTGACCGATTCGCACCGCTATGATTCACCGACTCCATAGCCAGGGCTCTCCCCTTGAGTGTTCCATACAGGCATATTGTTGTTGAGACTCCGAGAAACCCTCACCACTCACTGTGACTGCGAAAGGATGAGGAGAATAGCACATTCCGGACAAACATGTAAGTTCCGTCAAGCAGCCTTTGCCGGCAAAATGCCCTCCGCGCCAACGATGGAGAAGTTTTTCGGCGCAGCCCTCGGAGGAGCGCGTATCGGCTTCCGCACGACTTGATCCGACTCCGCCCGCGTGGGTCGGCGTTAACCTCGATCTCGCTGATGGCCAATTGGCCCGCCAATAAGCGAAATTTACCGGCAGCTAAGAATTTTCAATTTGCCTTCAGAATCATTTTGTGACACTCTTTCGCACGGTGAGTGGGATATTCGAGATGAAACGGCAAACCAGACATGCCGGCTATCACCGCGACTTCCGTCGAAGCGGTGAGGGCCGACCCGGCGCGGCTTTCTCCCATCCTGTCTCCGGGGGAAGCCACCGTCTCATCCTCACGATTATTATTGGAGGGTTGATTATCCTGCCCGGGTCGGGCAGCGGGTGATGGCACGGCACCACGAGGCGAAGTCAAAGGCCATTATCCGCTGCTCCCGGATAATGGCCTTTTTCGTTTTTCGGGAGAAGGGACGATGAGCTGATGGCCACGAAATGAGAGCACGGACGCCAGCGGTATGGCGGGCAGGGCAGATGATCGAGGGGTACCCTCACGATGGGTGCTCAAAAATCAGGCGTCGTGGGATGCCGCCCACTCACGACGGATGCTGCTCCTCGTTGCGGAGGCCGCAAGCTACTCATTTCGTGGCTCCGATTCGTTGAAATCTTTGAATGGACCCTATGCTGAGTGGTTGGAGGGAGGTTATGAAAATCGCCATCTACGACACGACACTCCGAGACGGCACACAGGGAGAGGATGTCAGCTTCTCCGTCGAAGACAAGATGATGATTGCGCGGAAGCTGGACGAGCTGGGAGTAGATTACATTGAAGGCGGCTGGCCGGGATCGAACGTGCGGGATGCCGCTTTCTTCAAACGGGCACGGAACCTTCGCTTAAAGCACGCGCGACTGGCCGCCTTCGGCAGCACGTGCCACCCCAAACATCATGTCGAAGAGGATCCCAACCTGCGGTCGCTCATCGAGGCGGAGACTCCGGTCGTCACCATCTTCGGCAAGACCTGGGACTTCCACGTGAAGAAGGCCCTCGGCATCACGCTGGAGCGCAACCTTGAACTCATTCACGATTCGGTCGCCTACTTGAAAGCGCTCGGACGAGAAGTCATCTACGATGCCGAGCACTTCTTCGACGGATTCTTCGCCAACCCCGATTACGCTCTGGCGACGCTGGAGGCTGCTGCCCGAGGGGGAGCCGATGTCATCGTTCTGTGCGATACCAACGGAGGGACGCTGACGAGCAGACTCATCGAGGCGATTGATGCCGTGCGACCGAGGTTGCCCGTCCCGTTAGGGATCCATGCTCACAATGATTCCGACCTGGCGGTGGCTAATTCCATAGCGGCGGTGGAGCACGGCATCACGCATGTTCAGGGAACGATCAACGGATACGGCGAGCGGTGCGGTAACGCCAATCTGTGTTCGATCATTCCCAACCTGGAATTGAAGCTGGGCCTGCGAACGATCGGAAGAGAGAGGTTGCCGCTTCTAGTTGGCGTCTCTCGCTTCGTCAGCGAGCTGGCCAATCTGCCTCACTTTTGCCGTCAGCCCTTCGTCGGGCAGAGCGCCTTCGCTCATAAAGGCGGCGTGCATGTCAGCGCGGTGATGAAGGACGCGGCCACCTACGAGCATATTCAACCGGAACTCGTCGGCAATCGCCGGCGCGTGCTCATTTCCGATCTGTCGGGCAAAAGCAACATCCTCTATAAAGCGGCGGAGATGGGAATCAACCTGGAGGCCACCGATGAACGGCTTCAGCCCGTGTTGGAACGACTGAAGGAGCTGGAACATGACGGCTACCAATTCGAGGCCGCCGAAGGATCGTTTCGACTTCTACTGGAGCAAGCGCTCAATGGGCGGTACGAATTTTTCCATGTCGAAGGCTTTCGTGTGGTGAGTGAACGGACCCGGGAGGGCCGACCTCGGTCAGTGGCCACCGTTCATGTGCGCGTCGGCGACAAAGAACAACACGCGATGGCTCAAGGGAAAGGACCGGTGCTGGCCCTTGACCGGGCCTTGCGAAAGGCTCTCAGCCAGTTCTTCCACTGCCTCAACGAGATCCGTCTCACTGATTACAAAGTCCGCGTCCTCAACGCCGAGAAAGGAACAGCGGCCAAAGTTCGCGTGCTCGTTCAAACCAGCGACGGCGACGATACCTGGAGCACGGTGGGCGTTTCTGAGAACATTCTCGAAGCGAGCTACCAGGCCCTGGTGGATGCCGTCACCTACAAGCTGGTGAAGACCTACGGGAAACCACCGGTCAAGGGTGACGGACAGGAGGGGACGCGAGGCGAGGAAACCTACAGCCACCAGTACGGATGGGGGGTATGAGCCATGACCTACGTTCCCGATCACGACACGCTCAAGAAGATGCTCTACTATCTCAAACTCACCCGGGAAGCCGAGCACCGTATCGAACGCGTCCTCTATCGGCAGGGGAAAATTGTCGGCGGCGTCTATGTCGGTCGCGGCCAGGAGGCCATCGGCGTGGGCAGTGCAATTCATCTGCGCCCTGACGATGTGGTCGCGCCAAGCCACCGCGATTTGAGCGTCTTTCTCATTCGCGGCATCCCGCTCGGCCAGATCATGGCCCAGTACATGGGCCGACGTACCGGCGTGACCAAAGGCAAGGACGGCAATATGCACATGGGCGACATGAGTCGGTACATCATTGCCTTCCCCAGCCAGATGGCTGATACCGTTCCCGTAGCCGCCGGATGTGCCCTCGCTTTCAAGATACGCCGGGAAGATCGCGTCGCCTTCTGCTACTTCGGCGATGGAGCCACAAGCCGGGCCGATTGGCACGAGGGATTGAACTTCGCGTCAGTGGCCCGGTTGCCGATTGTCTACATCTGCAACAACAACCAGTATGCCTACTCGACACCGATTCATCGGCAGATGGCCGTCAAGAATGTTGCCGACCGAGCCGTCAATTACGGCATTCCGGGCTGGATCGTGGATGGCAACGACGTGCTTGATGTCTATCGGGCGACGCGGGAAGCAGCGGAACGAGCCCGTCGGGGGGAAGGCCCCACGCTCATCGAATGTAAAACCTTTCGCATGACGGGCCATTCGGCTCACGACGACGCCTTCTATGTCCCGCCGGAGCTCTTCCAGGAGTGGAAAGCGAAGGACCCCATTGTACGGTTGAGCCGCCTGCTCATAGAGCGCGGAATTATGAATGCTGAGGAGATCGAAGCCCTCGACCGGCGGGTGACGACCGAAGTGGATGAGGCGGTCGCGTGGGCTCAGGAGAGTCCCTATCCTGACCCGTCCGAGTGCCTGGACGGTTTGTATGCCGCCCCCCAGCAATAAGACGCAACGCCTCGGCGCCGAGGCGGGCAGAGATCGGTCTCTTCCCTGCCCCCTCGCTTTCCGGTTCAGTCTCTTTTTTGTCACCCGAGATGGAGGACGGGGTGACGACTATCGCGGCGAGGACGCCCGCTGAGTGGCCGGCCGGTTGATGGCCTCAATGTTCAACTCGATCTTCACATCGTTGCCGACGACCACACCACCCGCATCGAGCGCGCGATTCCATGTGACGCCGAAATCCTGGCGATTAATTGTGAGGCTGGCCTCGACGCCGATCCGGGTGTTGCCCCGTTGATCCTTCACCTTGCCGGTGATGGTAAATGGAATCGCCACTTCTCGGGAAACGCCCCGAATGGTGAGCGTCCCGATGCACACGTAATCGGCGCCCCGCTTCTCGATGCGCTTGCTGACGAAGGTGATCTCCGGATACTTCTCGGCATCGAAGAAATCAGCGCTCCGCAAATGGCGGTCACGATCGGCATTCTCCGTGTTGATACTGGCCGTCTTGATCGTCACCGAAACCGAGGACTTCGTGATGTCTTGCTCATCGTAAAGGATGGTCCCGGAGAAGTCGGTAAACCGCCCGCGCACATTGGTGACCATCATGTGGCGGACGCTGAAGCCGATCCAGCTGTGGGACACATCAATGACGTAGGTGTCCGCGCCCCGAGCAGAAGATGTCAGGCTCGCGACGAAAACGAGAACACCGATTATCCGTTTGTACCTCATCGGTTACATCCTCCTCTCCTAATGTTGATCAAGCGCTCGATACATGACAGAAAGGTCGTCCCGAAATTCCCACTTCTCCCTCACCTTGACTTTCACTTGTATCCGGTGTAGAGATGATCTGTCAAGTATGCACTTGAAGGTAAGATAGTTTCGCGATGGAAACTAGCCAGAAACAGCGAGGACGGAAAAAAGAGGTTGAGTGTCCCGTCGAGGCGACCCTCGCCATCATCGGTGGGCGGTGGAAGGTTCTCATCCTGCGAGAACTGATGACGGGACCGAAACGATTCGGCCAACTCCATCGCGCCCTCGCCGGCATTACCCAGAAAATGTTAACGCAACAACTCCGGGAGATGGAACGAAATGGTATTCTGACACGCACCGTCTACCCTCAAATTCCACCCCGCGTCGAGTATGCGTTGACGGAATTGGGGAAAAGCCTCCGGCCCGTGCTGGCCGCGATGCATCGGTGGGGAGTGCGGCATCTGGACCGACAGAAAGAGAAATCCCCTGCGACCATAGGGGAGGCCAGGTCGTTCAAGAAGTAGCGCCACCGTGAGGAGGTCATTCCGATTGGGCGAGCGGGAATGAGCTGTGTAACTTTTTATGCCACGACATTCGTATCCACTTTGTCAGAAGCGATGTTTACCAGGGAAGGAATGGTGTACGATGAGGCAAAGAGCAATCACGCGGAGGGGGAGAATCATTGAGCGACAGCATCGGCGCGAGATCACCCGGCGAGGTCCCCGGTGGTATGTCCTTGTAGCCTTCACTCCTTTGCTTGTCCTACCGGTGGGATGCAAAAGCGGCACCTCGACCTCTGGCTCGCTCAGTCCCGCCAGCGCTCATGTTCAAGAACCGAAGAGGGTGAGGACGGTTCCCGTCTCTGAGCGCACCGTGGAACGCATCGTGGTGGCCATGGGGACGTTGGCGGCCTATGATCAGGCGACATTGCGGGTGAAAGTGCCTGGCCGACTTCAGGCGATCACTGTTGATCTGGGGAGCGTCGTCCACCAGGGACACTTGATTGCCCAGATCGAACCGCAAGACTACCAGATTCGCGTCCAGCAAGCCGAAGCGGCGCTCGCCCAAGCGCGTGTTCGGCTGGGATTGCCGCCGGAAGGAACGGATGATCGAGTTGATCCGGAACAAACGGCGACGGTACGGCAAGCGCGAGCACTGCTGGAAGAAGCCCGCGCCACGCGCGACCGCTCGCTCCAGCTCTATGAAGAAGGGATCATCTCACGGGCGAAACTCGATACGGATGAAGCTGCCTATAAAGTGGCTCTGAGCCGGTACCAGGATGCGCTGGAGGAAGTTCGGAACCGGCAAGCGGTGCTTCTGGAACGGCGGGCGCAACTGATGCTGGCGCGACAACAACTGAGCGATACTTCGATCATCGCTCCATTTGATGGGATGATCCAGGAACGACACACGAGTGTGGGAGAGTTTCTGGCTGCCGGCGCTCCGGTGGTGACGCTGGTGCGCGTGGACCCGTTGCGATTGCGAGCGGATGTCCCCGAGCGCGACGCCCGCGCCGTTCGGGCCGGTCAGCTCGTGCGCGTCACCATCGAAGGCGATGCGACCATATACACGGGCCGGATCGTGCGCCTGAGTCCGACCATCACCGCTCAGAATCGCATGTTAATGGTCGAGGCCGAAGTGCGGAATAACGGGCGATTGCGCCCCGGCGCCTTCGCTCGCGTTGAGATCGTGACCGACGACCGAAGCAAGGCATTGACAATTCCGACAAGCGCGATTGTGACCTTCGCGGGAATCGAAAAAGTCATCCTCGTTCGTGACGGCAAGGCCGTCGAACGTCCCATTACCACCGGGCGCCGCACGTCGGAATGGGTGGAGGTGGTGTCCGGCCTCACCCCGGAGGATCGAGTAGTGGTTGATCCGGGAAATCTTCAGTCAGGGCAGCCGGTCACCGTCATCGAGTGAGGGCCAGCGGCATAGCCGGTGGGGTGCCCTGATGCTTCAACGTTGAGGATGGTATGCAAAAGCTCGCAGAAATCTGTATCCGACGCCCTGTCTTCGCTACCAACATCATTCTCGCTCTCGTCGTGGTAGGAGCGGCGAGTTATTTTCGTCTCGGGGTAGATCGGTTCCCCTCGGTGGACCTTCCGACGGTTAGCGTGCGCACGGTCTTGCCTGGAGCCTCGCCGGAAGAAGTGGAGACGCAGGTCTCGCAACGAATCGAAGAGGTCGTCAACACGGTCGAGGGGATATACGAATTGCGCTCGGTGTCCGGGCCGGGGGTGTCGCTGGTGATCGCCACATTCAACCTCGATCGGGATATTGATGCTGCCGCTCAGGACGTGCGCGATCGAGTGGCTACCGTCCTGCGGGATTTGCCGCGCGATGCCGATCCGCCGATCATCTCTAAATTCAATAACGACCTCTCGCCCGTTCTCACCGTCGCCGTCTCAGCGGACCGGCCTTTGCGAGAGCTGACGGAGATCGCCGATAAGATCGTGCGACGCCAGCTCGAACGATCCACCGGCGTGGGCGAGGTCCGACTGGTGGGTGGACTGGAGCGAGCGATTAACGTGTGGGTGGATGCGGAACGCCTGGCCGCGTATCAGATTCCCATCACAGCCGTGCGCGCGGCCATCGTGCGACAGAACGCCGACGTGCCGGGTGGAAACGTTACCGCCGGCCCGCGCGAGCAGACGCTTCGCACGATGGGGCGGATCACCGATCCTCGCGAATTCAACGATCTGGTGATCGCCACCGTCAACGGGACTCCCATTCGCGTGCGCGACATCGGCTGGGCGGAGGATGGCACGAAGGAGCAACGCTCGGTCGCCCGGTTGAACGGCGTCCCCACGGTGACGCTCGAAGTTCGCCGCCAGTCCGGTGCCAACACGGTGGAAGTCATCGAGGCGGCCAAAGCCAAGCTGCGTCAGATTCAATCCCAGCTCCCGGCTGATGTCCGCCTGGAGATCATTCGAGATCAATCGCGGTACATCTACGAAGCCCTTCACGAGATCAACCTCCATCTCATCGTCGGCAGTTTGCTCGCCAGCCTGGTGGTGCTGTTGTTTATGCGGAGCTGGCGCTCGACGATCATCGCCGGCATTGCCATCCCGGCCTCGGTCGTCTCCACCTTCGGCATGATGTGGGCGCTCGACTTCACCCTGAACAGCGTGACGATGCTGGCCCTGGTGCTGATGGTGGGCATCGTCATTGATGATGCTATTGTCGTTCTGGAGAACATCTTTCGCTTTGTCGAAGAGAAGAAGATGCGTCCCTTTGAGGCGGCACGGGCGGCTACCGCTGAAATTGGCCTGGCGGTCATGGCCACGACCTTCAGCCTGGCCGTGATTTTCATCCCCGTGTCGTTCATGTCCTCCATTTCCGGCCGCTTCCTCTTCCAATTTGGCCTCACCTCCGCCGTGGCCGTCCTGGTGAGCCTGCTCGTCTCCTTCACCCTGACGCCGATGATGAGCGCCCGGCTGCTCCGGGTGAAGGATGCGGGTCACGGTCTGGCAAAGTCGCGCACCGGCTTCTATGCCTGGATTGATCGTACGTACACTGCCCTTCTCGTCTTCTCCATGCGTCATCGGTGGGTAGTGGCGACGACAGCCGTTCTGGTGATCCTTTCTTCGATCCCCCTCTATCAAAAAGTCCGACAGGAGTACATTCCCAGCGATGTTGACGAAGGGGAATTTGAAGTCGGCGTCACGGCTCCCGAAGGAACGAGCATCGCCGCCATGAATCAGATCATGCAATCCATCGAAGCCGATCTTTTGGCGACGCCCGGCGTGCGTCTGGTGCTCGCGTCGGCCGGAGGAGGCTTCCTCGGCGGGGTGAATCAAGGCAATGCCTACGTGCGCATCGCCCCTCACGAAGAGCGCAAGTTCTCGATCTCCCGCCTGATCAAGGCCACCCTGAGGGGAGATCCGCTGGACGCCTTCCGGGGCAACTACAGCCAGCGCGACGTCATGCAGGAGGTTCGCCGTCGGTTGCGCAAATACCCCGATCTCCGGACCTCCGTCCGCAACGTTCCCTCGTTCAATATTGGCGGCGGTAACTTTGAGATTGATTTCGTCATTCGAGGTCCCGATCTCCACCAACTGGCGGCCTATGCCGAGCGACTGCGGAAGCAGTCGAGCGAGCTGGGAATCATTGACGCCGACACGACGCTCAAACTCGATAAGCCGGAGTTGCGCGTGGAGATTGATCGGGATCGCGCCGCCGCTCTCGGCGTTTCAACCGATGACATCGCCACCGCTCTCCGCATCATGGTCGGAGGCGATGAGCGCGTCTCGCGCTATCTCGATCCCGCGCTTAACGAAGATTACTACGTGCAACTGCGTTTGACCGATGGTGATCGGAATGATCCGGCGACGATCTCCCGGCTCTATGTTCCGCGACAGGGCGGCGGGCTCGTCCGGCTGGATAATGTCGTGCGTCTTGTTCCCGCGACGATTGCCTCGCGGATTGATCGGCTGGATCGCCAGCGCCAGGTGAGCTTACGGGCTCAGGTCGCTCCGGGATATGGGCTGGCCGACCGGCTCCAGGCCCTTCGGCAAGCAGCGGCAGCCCTCAATATGCCCGCCACCTATACGACGAGCGTGGCCGGACGGGGGCGCGAACTCGAACGTACCTTCCGCGAGTTTATCTGGGCGTTCCTTCTGTCGGTGGCCTTCATGTATATGATCCTGGCCTCGCAGTTCGAGAGCTGGATTCACCCGTTCACCATTTTGCTTTCGCTTCCGGTGTCGGTTCCCTTTGCCCTGTTTTCTCTATGGGCGGCGGGAAGTACACTCAACCTCTATTCGGCGCTGGGCATGCTTGTGCTCTTTGGCGTGGTGAAAAAGAACGCCATTCTTCAAATTGACCACACGAACCAGCTTCGAGAGCAGGGGCTCGACCGGCTGTCGGCCATCATACAAGCCAACCGTGATCGCTTGCGCCCCATCCTGATGACGACGCTGGCCCTGGTGGCGGGGATGCTTCCGCTGGCCGTCGGT
>DATLZR010000032.1 GCA_035573895.1 Blastocatellia bacterium
AGCGGAGGGCTTCGGCAAACGACGGAGCGCCCACGGGCACGATCATGAATTCCTGCAGGTCGAGAGTGTTGTCGGCGTGGACGCCTCCGTTGAGGATGTTCATGAGCGGGACGGGGAGAGTGGCGGCGGCAGCTCCTCCCAGGTAGCGATAGAGGGGCAGGCCCACGGCTGCCGCTGCCGCCCGCGCGACGGCCAACGAGATGGCCAGGATCGCATTGGCTCCCAGTCGCCGTTTGTTTTCGGTCCCATCAAGGTCAATCATGGCCTGATCAATGGCGGCTTGATCGAAGGCATTCATCCCGACGAGGCGTTCGGCCAGAGGTCCCGTGATGTGGGCCAGAGCCTGGCGGACGCCTTTCCCCTGATACCGCCTGGGGTCGCCATCACGCAGTTCCCAGGCTTCTCCTTCGCCCGTCGAAGCGCCCGATGGAACCGATGCGCGCCCGACAGCTCCACCGACCAGGACAACTTCGGCTTCTACCGTCGGCACTCCTCGCGAGTCGAGGATCTCGCGTGCGTGAATGCGGGTGATGACTGCTCTGGTTGCGTCGTCAGGGTGTCTCATCCGTTCTTTCCCGGTTTCTTTTTCGATGTCTCAGGCTCGCGGGGCAGTTCGGCGGGGACCTGAGTGGGTTTCAAAATGATGTCCGGAAGACGTCGTTCGGAGGGAGCATTTCCTGCCGGTCTCCCCGACCCGTCAGCTCCCGGTTCGACCAGGCGGGGAAGCGTCGTGGCCACCGGCGGAGGCGGTTCGGGAATGCCGACAGCGCCGCTGGCCGGACGCCCGGTTCGCTCTCTCGCCTTGGCGATCCACTCCGGCATTTCCGTCGTCAGTTGGAAAGGCTGCGGCGTCTTGTCCTTCAGATACTCCTTCATGAACTCGATCCAGATCGGAAGCGCGGCGACGGCTCCCGTTTCTTTGTTGCCGAGGCTCTTCTTCTCATCGAATCCGATCCACACGCCCGTGGCGACCGTCGGGGTGTAGCCGATGAACCAGGCATCGGTGAAATCGTTGACGGTTCCCGTCTTTCCTCCGATGGGCCAGGGAGCGAATTCAGGATAGCTTCGGATGCGGGCAGCGGTGCCGGAATTGACGACGCCCTGCATCAGGGTGACCATCGTCGAGGCGACGTAGGGATCGAGCACGCGCTCCGGTGGGGGAGCTTCCCAGTGTTCAAGCTCTTTGCCATCGCGATCAATGACCCGGCGGATGGAGTGAGGATGAACGCGCAGGCCCTGATTGGCGAAGATGGCATAAGCGGCCGTCATCGCCAGCAGCGGTTCCTCTGTCGCTCCCAATGCCGACGGCAGGAAAGGAGCCATCGGATTGGGCAATCCGAGACGCTCCACCATGCGCGCGGCTTTGGCCACACCGATTCGTTGCAGCACGCGCACGGCGGGAATATTGCGGGACTCGGCGACGGCTTGAGCGATGGTGATCAGGCCCTTGAACGTCCCATCATAGTTGTGAGGAGTCCAGTCGCCGATGGTTAACGGGGCGTCCCAGACGCGATCGTCGGGCGTCAAGCCCGCTTCCACGGCGGCAGCGTAGATGAACGGCTTGAAGGCGGATCCCGTTTGACGCAGCGCCTGCGTCGCATGATTGAACCGTGAGGTGTTGAAGTCATAGCCTCCGACGAGGGCTTTAATTTCGCCCGAAGGGAGTTCAATCGCCACCAATGCCCCTTGAACCTCCGGCGGCTGAAGCAGGGTGACTTTCATCTCCCGGGCCTGATCGTCAATGGCGTGAACCTGGCAGACGGGGAGATCGCCCGGACGCACCAACTTTGTGAGCGGGCGTCCCCAGGGCGCGTCACGGGGCGTCACCCGCGCCGCGTACTGGCCCAATCGCACCAGGGCCTCGCGGTCGGTCACCGACATGACCAGGCAGGGATAGTAGTCGCCCACCTCAAAGCGCGTCTCCCAGTCGGGATGACGATAGCTCAGCAGGTTCTGCTTTTGATCGAGAATGTTTTCCAGGCGGCCGCGCCAGCCATGGCGTCGCTCGTAGGCATGAATGCCGTTGCGAACGGCGCGCACCGCGGCCCGTTGAGCGGCCGGATTGAGCGTGGTGTAGACCTGAAGCCCGCCCGTATGCGTGCGACGCGTCCCGTATTTGTCTTCGAGATACCGCCGCACGTCCTCGACAAAATAGGCGTAAGGCGAGCGCACGTTATCCACCCGTCCGCCCGTGCTCAGCCGAATCGGTCGAGCCATCGCTGCCCGCGCCTGCTCGCGGGAGATATATTTTTCCTCGGCCATCTTCTCCAGCACCTGATTGCGCCGTTGAAGCGCCGCCTGAGGCCGCAGCAAGGGCGAGTAAAGCTGCGGCGCTTTCGGCAGGGCCGCCAGCATCGCCGCCTCTTCCAGCGTCAGCTCAGCAGCGGACTTGCCGAAATAATATTGTGCTGCCGCTTCCACCCCATAGGCGTTTCCGCCAAGATAAATCTGATTGCAGTAGAGTTCGATGATTTGTTCCTTGGTGTAGTATCGCTCGATGAGAAGCGCGAGCAGAGCTTCCTTGATCTTGCGGGAGTAAGTCCGCTCGGGGTTGAGAAAGAGCATCTTGGCCAGTTGTTGCGTGATGGTCGAGCCGCCCTGAACCGTTCCTCCCGCCCGCACATTGGCGATGAAAGCCCCGACGATGCGAATGGGATCAATCCCGTAGTGCTCGTAGAAGCGGGCATCCTCGATGGCGATGAAAGCCTTTCGCACATGATCGGGAATCTGATGGTAGGGGATCGGAATGCGCCGCTCCAGGTAAAATTCGCCGATGACCGTTTGTTCGTCATCGGCATAGACGCGCGTCAGCACGCTCGCCTGGTAATCGCTCAACTGAGCCACCATGACCGCCAGCTCGGAATGGTCGAGCGCATAAGCGATTGAGAGGCCGACCAGACCCCCGCAGAGGATCGTCAGAAGAATCGAACACAGGATGATCCGGCGGCGGAGCAGGCCGAGAAGCCGTTCTTTCATCGTGATTGATGGCGATCTGTCTCCGTCTGTCATAGTGACGCTCGATTACACCTCACATTATAGCACAGTCGGTCTCCGTCTCGATTCGGCGTGGGCGGGGATGGTCGCCTTGCTTTGAGCGACTCCTCTCTCAAAACGGGCCTCGGAAGAAGCGCCGCTTTTCCTGCGTCAAACCATCAGGGAGATGAGTCCCCACAGTGGCTCGTCTGGCCGGAGAGGACGTCAATGGCATGAGGCAGGACGGGGCGAATCACAGCGAACGTCTCTCGAACGCCGCGCACGCTGCCGGGGAAGTTGATGATGAGCGTCCTCGATCGAATTCCGGCGATGGCGCGGCTGAGGATGGCTCGTGGCGTTCCGGCGGTGAAGGTGGCGAGTCGCATCGCTTCCGCCAGTCCGGGAACCTCTCGTTCGATGACGTCGCGGGTGGCTTCGGGGGTCTGGTCGCGCGGCGACAGTCCCGTTCCTCCGGTGGTCAGGATGAGGTTGACATCCTCACGATCCGCATAGGCGCGAAGTCGCTCGGCGATCACCTCTCGCTCGTCGGGGACGACGTCGTGGGCGACGAGCGTCGCGCCCAGCGCTTGTAAAGCTTCGATCAACGCCGGTCCCGAAGCGTCCGCGCGTTCGCCCCGGGCCACGCTATCACTGATGGTCAGAACAACGGCGCGAATTTGTCCCATGATTCTTGAGCGAAGCGTCAGCGGCAGCAGCTACCCGCCCGAATCGGGCAAGGAATTCGGGAGCTTGCTTTCTGAGGATGAGCCAGTCGGCAAACACATCGGGGGAGTAAAGCCAGACGGTGAACCAGTTGGCAATTTCCGCTTTCACCGCCCGCTTGTCGGGCGATCGGGCAGCGCGAGCGGCAGCGCGGGCCCGTTGCTTGCCCACCAGCGCGAGCTGTCGAACGTAGGCCGCTCCTTTGGCATCGCCGAGCTGTTTGTAATGTCGGTATCGCTGGGTGAGATGCTCAAGCGTAGCTTCAGCAGCCTCGAAGGTATCGAACTTGAGAAGGCCGGCCAGTTCGCTGGCATACGGCTCGTCGGGAATCACAGCGGTGTAACGATCGTGGACCAGGACTCGTTTGCCCGCCTCCTGCAACACCTGAATGATATAGGTGCGCGACGGCGCGCGCGGGCCTCCGAGCAACTCGCCGACGCGCCTGCGAATCAACTCCAGTTCCGACGCGCCGACCGTCGAGAGGCCCTCGCGCTCGCACACCAGCAAAATGGCTTGCTTCTTCGTCATAGTTGCCTGCGGCTCACTCATCCGCCCGAAGGGGGAAGTCCGATGCCTTTCGTTGAACACCGGCCTTCCTGCCCCGGACGCCCGACTATGACCGTATGATCCCGGCCCGCATCCGGTCTCTCCGCTGCCCGGCAATTGTAGCACATCGAAGCTTTGAGCCGGGAAAGGGGGAAAACGTCGAGCGAGATCTGCGAGCGCGGCGGGCAATCATTGATTCCTCCAGGCCCCGCAGGGATTGGCACGAAAAATGGCCCGCGAATCGCGCGGAAATGAGGCGAAGACTTCTGCCCGCGGAGATGAAAGGTTCCCCCGGATCGCTCATCGGCGGGCGCATTTCACGGAGGCGATTTTCACTTTTCGAGTTTTCGGACGGCGGGTCGGGCTTCATGAGCACCTCCTTCGAGAGGAACGCGCATGCTCTAGATGTACGGCTCCCGTGGATTGTTCGCGCGGATTCCCCCGTGCGCCGTGAATGAATGGTTCGCCTCGACCAGGCGCTCGAGGCCACATTTTTTCTTCCGCTCTACAATTTTTCCGCGAAAGAGAATAAAATCGTGCGTCATGACGGACGTGCCGAAAATTGTTCTCCGCAACGGTCGTTTGATTCTCCCCGACCGAATCCTCGAAGGGGCTGCGGTCGTCGTCGAGGGCAGGCGCATTGCCGATATTGTCAGCGACGGGAATCCTCCGGCGGTGGACGTAGGGGTTGATCTCGCAGGCGCGTATCTTGCTCCCGGCATGATTGACATCCACATTCACGGAGCGCGAGGGGTTGATCTGTTGACGGCTTCGCCGGAGGGATTGAGGCGGTGGGCGCAGTTCCTCCTGACCGAAGGGGTCACCGGCTTTCTTCCCACGACGGTTCCCACCGACGAGGCCGGCTATCGGGAGGTGCTCCGGTCGCTTGGGGACTATCTCTCGGCGGGACCGCCTTCGGATGCGGCTCGAATTCTCGGCATTCACTTCGAAGGGCCGTTTGTCAATCCTTTTCGCGCCGGCGCGTTGCGCGTCGAGTATCTGCGGTCCTATCGTCAGCCGGACGATCTCGGCGTTTTCCTCAGCGGCGATTTCCCGGTTCGGCCTTTCGTCCGCATGATGACGCTCGCGCCGGAAATTCACGGGGGTCTCGACCTCGTTCACGAACTCGCGGCTCGGGGTTTCCTCCTGGCCATCGGTCACAGCCAGGCGCTGGTGGGTGAATGTCAGCAAGCCGCCCGGCACGGGGTGCGACACATCACCCACTTTTTCAACGCGCTCGCCCCTTTGCATCATCGGAATCCCGGAGTTGTCGGCTGGGGCATGGTCGCCGACAGCGTCACGGTGGATTTGATCGCCGACGGTCACCATCTGGATGAGCTGATGATCGAGCTGGTGAGGCGGACCAAGGGACCGCAACGCATCGCGCTCATCAGCGATGCCATCGCTCCGACCGGCCTGGGCGACGGATCTTTCGAGGTGTGGGGACAAACCATTCGCGTGAGTGGAGGGAAAACGGCCAATCCCGCCGGAAGCCTGGCCGGTTCCGTGATCACCCTTCGTGATGCTGTGCGCAATCTGCGCCGGTGGGGAGTCCCTCTGACCGAAATCATGCAGATGGCATCGCTTGTTCCGGCGCGACTGCTCGGCCTGGAGGCGGAGTTCGGTTCGATTGAGCCCGGCAAGCGAGCGGACCTCATCGCCTTTGACGAAGAGACGACCATTCGATTCGTCATGCTCGACGGCAACATCGTCGTCGGTAACGGAACCGCCATTTCCCCCGCGGGGAGTTGAAACGATGGGGTCGCCGGAATGTTGAGATGCCTGTGAGCCGAATTCTGTCGAGTTCACAACGGAATCGGCTGTCACATCGGATCGTCTCGCACCCTGATACGAAGAGACTCACGTGATGGCGCACCTCGAAGAGGCTCGACGTCTGTTGCGCACGTCGTTTGGATTGAGCCAGTTCCGTCCGGGACAGGAGGATGTCATCGCGGCCGTTCTTGAAGGGCGCGATTGCGTCGTCGTCATGCCCACCGGGGGAGGGAAGTCGCTCTGCTATCAACTCCCGGCGTTGTTGCTGCCCGGTCGCACGCTCGTCATTTCACCCCTCATCGCCCTGATGAAGGATCAGGCCGAGGCCCTTCAACGCCGGGGCATTCCGGCCACGTTCATCAACAGCTCTCTGTCCTTTGACGAGCAGCGGCATCGTCTCCAGGAGTTCCTTCGGGGGGAGACGAAGATTCTCTTTATCGCTCCCGAACGGTTTCGCTCGGCGTCGTTCCTGGAGAGTCTGCGGCGGCAGGAGATCTCCCTGGTGGCTGTGGACGAGGCCCATTGCATTTCTCATTGGGGGCATGACTTTCGGCCCGAGTATCTGAATCTGGGGTCGGCCATCGAAGCTCTCGGCAGGCCCCAGGTGATCGCGCTGACGGCGACAGCCACGCCAATGGTGCGGCTGGACATCATCGAGCATCTGAAGCTGCGGCACCCGGCGGTCTTCGTCTCCGGCTTCGACCGGGAGAATTTGCGCTTGCAGGTGATCCCCACGAGAGGGAGCGAGAGGAAGCTCGACCTCATCGCCCATCGGATTGGCTCGAGCGAGGACGCGGGCATCATCTACGCGGCGACGCGCCGGGCCGTCAGTGAGATCGCCGAGCGCCTCCGAGCCCGAGCCCTCCCCGTCGTCGCCTACCACGCCGGGTTGAGCGCCGCCGAACGCGAAGAAGCCCAGGACCTCTTCATGACCGGCCGCGCGCGAGCCATCGTCGCAACCAATGCCTTCGGCATGGGAATTGATAAACCCGACATCCGCTTCGTCATCCACTACCACATTCCCGGAGCCGTTGAAGACTATTACCAGGAAGTCGGTCGAGCGGGGCGGGATGGTCATCTCTCCGACGGCATCCTGCTTTTTCAACCGAGCGACATTAAAATCCAGGAATTTTTCATCGCCGGGAACAATCCCCCGCCGGAACTGATTCGGCGGCTTTACGGTCACCTTCTCACATTCTCCGACAGTCGGATCACGATCCGGAGCGACGAGCTGCAATCCGTTTTGAACGGGCAGAGCCTGTGGGCTGTGATGAAAGCGCTGACGGTGCTCGAGCGGGCCGGCCATCTTCAGGTGCTGCATCAGCCGGAGGGGGCTTCGGATTGCTATCACATCGCTCTTGTGGATCGGGTGCCGGTTGACGCCGTGCGAATTGATCCGGTGGAACTGGCGCGACGAGCGGCCTTCGATCTCTGGAAACTGCGGGCGATGGTTGATTATGCCGACACGGATGAATGTTTGAGAAAGTTCATTCTCCGGTACTTCGGCGATCAGAAGCCGCTTGACCGCTGCGGGATGTGTTCACGCTGCATCTGTTGGGAGCACCGGAGCGGGCGGTGGCGAGCCGCTCGCCGACCGGGTTCTCGCATCAGTCCTTCGGCGCTCGATCCGCTCATCTGGACATCAGCCCCGAGCGGAGAGACCTTGCGCCAGGTCCTGGCGGAGGAATCCGAGAGGCTCCGCCGGCTGCGGCAAATCGAGCGGGATGCAACGCGCTCCCTTCAAGCGCCTGCCCCTGCGGGCCGCGATCTGATCCACCTCGGTGCCGCTCAATCGGTGCTTCAGTGCGTTGCCGCGTTCAACAATCGCTTCGGCAAGACGACCATTGCGGCCCTTCTCGTGGGCTCACGCAGACGGGTGATTCGGCAAAATGGGATGGAGCGCTCACCTTTCCACGGACAATTGAGTCATCTCCGGCAGGCGGAGGTCGTCCGCCTGCTCGATGGACTCATCCGGCAGGGATATCTCTCCATCCGCCATGTGGGTTCGTACCCCGTGCTGGAGCTGACGGCGCAGGGGTGGAATGCGCTCAAGAAAGCGCAGGCTGGAAAGCTACAGTAGCGCAGCCTTTCCAGGCCGCAAAATGGTGGCGCAGACTTTCCCGGCTGCGAAAAAACGCAGGCTGGAAAGCCCGCGCGACAGGTGGCGCTGCAAGCGTTACGTCATCAAATGGGGCGTGGACACTTCGGGAATCAACGGGCGCTGCCGATGAGGCGGAATCTCCACGCGCTCCGGCACCCGATAGCGCGGCTTCATGCGACCGCTGAAGTCGAGATAAAGCTTGCGTCGGAGAAACCGTTCGGGGAAGTGGCCGAGACGGAGCAGCGGATACTTCATCACCTTGCCGAAGAGTTTCCGCCCGAGCAGGAAGTAATAAATGGGCACTCCCAGATTGAAGAGCCATTGCACCTTGGGCGAGTAACGGAAGAAGTCGAGATTATAGCGCCAGCAGGTGAAGAAGAATTCCCACTGCCGGTCGGTCAAATTGTAGAGCTTGGCTCCCTCCTTGTTCTCCAGCCGGGTATCCTCCAGGGGAACAAAGAGCGTCGGCACGACGCACCACTTGGCGTCCTTCAGGGCGAAAAGAAGATCGAGTGACTCCTTCGTATCCTCCTCGGTCTCGCCGGGCAATCCGATGATCCAGGTGCAGAAGGGGAACCAGTTGTGTTTGTTGAGAATCTCCATCCCTTTGAGAATGACATCGGGCCATTGTTCGGGACGGAAGGGATAACTTTTGCCCTTCATGTATTGTTTGAACAAACGGACGGAGCCGGTCTCGATTCCCACAAACAGATTCTGATAGCGTTTCTCCGGGTGTGTGGACGCGCGATGGCGATGGACGCTCTTATCCACAGCGATCTGAAGTTCGCCGAGCATGTGAGGGTTGATGACGATGGGGGCCATCGTTCCGTGCGTGAGGCTGATGTACTGGACGCCGGGGACGGCGGCCACCGATTCCAGCAGGCGCTTGAGGGCCGGGACATTGGTCTCGAAGCGCGGCCCCTGCTCGTAAAGAAACAGGTCTTCGGTCACCAGAAGAATCGTATCCGCCCCCTCGGCCACCTGCGTACGGACATTGTCCAGGATATGATCCAGCGGCAGACTCTTGCTGGCTCGCAGAGCGACCGAACAAAACTGACAGCCGCGCCCGCAGCCCCGCGTGATCTCCACTGCTCCATAGGTCGTGCGGTGGCGGAGTCGGGGAATGCTCTCCATTCGAGGACTATGGCCGACCACCTTGCGCGGGATCGGCTCGCCCCGAACAGCAGCTTCAAAAAGCGGGACGACGACCTCCTCGGCTTCCCCGTCAACGAGGCAGTCAATGAGCCATTCGTCCTGCAGCCCTTTCTTCTCAATTTGCCAGGCTCCGGGGCCGCCCACGATGATCTTCAGATGATCTTTATGGCGGCGGAGAACCGGATGGAGAATCAGGCGGCGAAACTCGGCGGCGTTGATCGGCTCGACATCCTGCCCGTAAAAGTAGGCATAGACATCGGTGGCAAAAGTGATCCCCAGCGGATTGTGGGCATGAATGCCGACGACCCGCGTCTCCTGGCCGACGAACTGGTCGAGCTGATCCGGATAGCAGACGGCAATCTCGTCCGGGGAGAACTTCTCCAGCAACAAGGCTTCCACCACCCGCAACCCCTGAGGAACATATTTGGCCTGACCATCGGGCCAGGTCTCGACCTCCGTTGACCAATCCGTTCCGAGGAGATGAGCGTACTGTGCCGGCAGAGTCGCCAGCAGCATCTGTCGCCAGGTACTGCGCAAGTATTCCGAAGATTCAGACGTGCTCGCCGCAAGGACGATCTTTCTTCCCTTGGATGTCATAGTGCGTTGCTCCTCTCAGGATGTAGCACGAACTTCGGGCCCCTGCGCCTCCGCAGACTCGACGGTCCGCGCGACATCATGTCGGGGCAGCGGCCCTCATTACCATAAACACCTCCTCGACGCCTATCTGACGGCGATGAACTGCCTCACCCGCTCTGCAGAATAAGGCGGTGTAGTCTAGCGATTCGTGCCGGGTGGTGCAAGGGGAAGTCTCTTTCTGTCTCGGTGTTGACCGAAAGGATGTTGACAATCGAACGGACAGGAAGTAAACAGGTAGCGACACGGCAGGCTGGAAAGCCCGCGCTACAGTGGCGAAAAGTAGCGCGGCCTTTCCAGGCGGCGAAAGAAACCGCCACAAGTTTTGCTTGAAATGAAACCGTACATTCTCAAACGGCCGGCGGCGCGGCGATGGCGAATCAATTACCGCGCCGAACTCAACGACGAACAATATGCGGCGGTGACGGCGGGCGATGGGCCGGCGCTCGTGATCGCCGGAGCGGGTTCGGGGAAAACGCGGGTGATCACGTATCGCGTGGCCTGGCTCATCGAGCAGGGAGTGGACCCATCGCGCATCCTGCTTTTGACCTTCACCAACAAAGCGGCCCGCGAGATGTTGCGTCGTGTCGAAGCCCTGCTGCAGATGGAATGTCGTCGCCTCTGGGGCGGAACTTTCCATCACATCGGTAATCGGATTTTGCGCGAGCATGCGCCGCGGCTTGGTTACCGCACGCCTTTCACCATTCTCGATAGCGAGGATGCCAGGGACCTGCTCACCGCCTGCATCCGTGAAGCCGGCATTGATACGAAGAAGCGACGCTTCCCTCGCGGAGACATCGTGCAGGACATCCTGAGCCTCTCGGTCAACACCTCCCGGACGATTCGAGAGACGATTCACCGTCAGTTCAGCTACTTTGATCCCCTCGCCGACGAGATCGAGCGCGTCGCACAGGTTTATGCCGAGCGAAAGCTCCGCGAGAGTTTGATGGATTACGATGATTTGCTGCTGTGCTGGCGGCGACTGCTCGTGGAGCATCCCGATGTGGCCGCTCTGTACGCCGATCAGTTTCGCTATATCCTGGTGGACGAGTATCAGGACACCAATCGCGTTCAGGCGGAGATTGTGGACCTTCTGGCCGCCCGTCACCGCAACGTCATGGTCGTCGGCGATGATTGTCAGACGATTTACAGTTGGCGGGGTACGGATTTCCGCAACATCTACGAATTTCCCGAGCGTTATCCCGATGCCCGCATCTACCACCTGGAGACGAATTATCGGAGCACGCCACAGATCCTCGCTCTCGCCAACGCCTCCATCGCGCATAACCGGCGCCAGTTTCCCAAAGGGCTTCGCGCCGTGCGTCGAGGCGGACCGAAACCGGCGCTCGTTCCCGCGCGCGATGTCAATGAACAAGCTGAGTTCGTGGCCGCGCGCATTCTGGAGCTTTATGCTGACGGCGTCCCGTTGTCGGAGATGGCCGTGCTCTACCGCTCGCACTACCATTCGATGGAGCTTCAGATCGAACTGCTCCGGCGGGGCATCCCCTACACGGTGCGTTCCGGATTGCGCTTTTTCGAGCAGGCGCACATCAAGGATGTGCTGGCTTATTTGCGGGCCGTCGTCAATCCGCTCGATGAGCTGGCCTGGCTGCGGATTTTGAAAATGGTTCCCGGCATCGGTCAGCGAACGGCAACCGAGGTGTGGAAAGCCATCGCCGCCGCAGCCGATTGGGTCAGCGAGTTGCCGCTCCTGCCCGCCCGCGGAGTGGTTCCCCGGCGGGCTCAGCCGGGGTGGACCGCCTTTGTGGAACTGATGCAGGCGCTCGCCGCCGACGAGATGATGACCCACCCCTCGGCCCAGATCGCGCTCGTCCTCTCCAGCGAATACATCGAGCATCTGCGCACAACCTACGCCAATGCCGAGACGCGAGCCGAAGACCTCCGACAGTTGGCCACCTTCGCCACTCAGTATCGCTCGACCGAGAGTTTCCTGAGCGAGGTGGCGCTGCTTGGTCAGGAGCGATTCTCCATCCGCGATGGACTCTATGGCGAGGAGATTCTCGCCGCCGGCGCTCCGGATGAACCGCTCGTGCTGTCCTCCATCCATCAAGCCAAGGGGCTGGAGTGGCGCATCGTTTTTCTCATCTGGGCGGCCGAGGGACGGTTTCCTACGGCCCGCTCCTACGCGACGGAGGAAACGTTCGAGGAAGAGCGCCGCCTCTTTTACGTCGCCGTGACTCGCGCCAAGGACGAGCTGTACATCTGTTATCCGCTCATCACGCGAGAAGGGACTCGTCACGTCGTCCTCCGCCCCTCCGTCTTCGTCACCGAAGTGGATGAGGATTTATTCGAGCAGTGGATCATCGAAGCGGAGGACTATGATCAGGAATCCGAGTGATCTTCTCTCGGCCCGTGCCGGGGAGAGAGGCACAAACGTCCTCACCAAATAAGGGCGAGCCCATGGGCTGAAAAGTTGGCCTTTCATCTGCCGGGGGCTCGAAGACACGGGTGACAGTCTCGGGGAGGGGAGTATGACGTCAGAGGTGATTCGTTACAGCGCGGCTGTATGTCAAACCGATCTGCCGAATCCGCCGGATCGGCGAGGGATGAAAAGAAACACCGAGCGCATGGCCGCGATGATTGACCGGGCCGTGGAGGGGAGCGCGCCGTTTCTCCCCGTCCGGCTCGTCGTCTTCCCCGAGTTCGCTCATGCGGCGCCGATCTATCCCACGGTGAAAGAGCTGAGAGAAAAGCTCGCCGTTCCCATCCCCAATGAGCACACGGAGCGGATCGTCGAGAAAGCGCGCCAGTACAACATCTACATTCAAACCGGCTCGATGCTCGAAGTGGATGACCGATGGCCCGATGTCGTCTTCAATACGACGTGTCTGATCGGCCCCGAAGGGATTCTCTCGCGCTATCGCAAGGTGAATCCGTGGATCCCGTATGAGGTGCATGCGAGTCCGCACGACCTGGACGACTACACGGAGCCCCTTTTCCCCGTCGTTCACACGCCCATTGGTCGGCTCGGCTGCGCGATCTGTTATGACTGGCTCTTTCCCGAGGCGATTCGTCAACTGGCGCTCAATGGGGCGGAAGTGCTCATACGCGTGTCGGCCTACATGGAGCCGTGGGGAGCCACCGAGCCGATGGCGTGGTGGACGATCATCAACCGAGCGCGGGCGATTGAGAACATCGCTTACGTTGTGGCAGCCAATCAGGGGGCGAGCCTGCGCCATTATCCTCCGTATTCGTGGCCGGGCGGAAGCATGATCGTGGATTTCGAGGGGCGGATCCTGGCCCAGGCCTCGCCGGGGCCGGGCGAGCGAATTATCTTCGCGCCCATTGATCTCTCGGCCCTGAGGCATGAACGGGCAACGCGGCAGGGGCATCAAATGCTCGCGCACCTTCGAACCGAAGCCTATCCCGCCTATCGTGAGCATCGGTATCCGCCGCGTCGGATCGCTCCGGGAGAGCTTTCCTGTGAGGAGAACGTGCGCCTGATCGAGGAAGCCAAGCGTCGGCTTGGCGTGTAATTTCCGGATTCGCGGAGCGCCGGGGCAAAGAGCGCGGCCCCGGATGAAATCCTCCGATGTCCGCAAAGGAACGATCGTTCATCGCTCTCCTTTCGCGATGGGGGGCCGGCAATTGTGATCTTCGGCGGAGCGATTGACCCTGCGAGGCAGGGGCGTCTACAATCACCTCTCACTTGTTATGAGCTTCATGAGCACATTGCTCCCGGGCGCGCTCATCCTCTACGGGCTAGGACTCGTCTACGAAGCTTTCCTGATTCTGCGCCGACGGCGGATGCTGGCGGCGCTGGCCCTTGGGGTGATCGCCCTGGGATTTGTGGCTCACACCGCCTGGCTCGTGGGAGTGAGCTTTCGATCTGGCCGGTTCCCCTTCCTCACCACGCAGGAAGTCTTCGCCTCCTTGGCCTGGGCGATCATCGTTTACTATTTCTTGCTTCATGCCCGGCGGCAAACGGAAGTTCTGCGGCTCTTCGTCTTTCCCCTGGTGCTTTTGTTTCTCATGGTCGCCATTGTTTCTTCCCGAACGCGACCTCTGCCGGAGCAACTCGAAGACCTGCTGCGGATGCCGGCGCTGCCTCTGCACGTCGCCTTCATGATGTTCGCTTACGCCGCTTTCTTCCTGGCCTTCGTGGCCGCCACGATGTATCTCGTTCAGGAACGAGAGCTGAAGCGGAAGCGATTCGGTGCCGTCTTTCAGCTCCTGCCCTCTCTTTCGACCTGCGAAGCACTCAGTTCGCGCTCGTTGGTGGTGGGATTTCTCCTGCTGACGCTGGGCATTGGAACGGGAGTTATCCTCATTCGCCGGAGCGACCCCATCTTCTGGCGTGGCGATCCGATTATCATTCTGGCGATCCTGACCTGGGTGGTCTACCTGATCGTGATCCACTATCGGCTGATGGCGGGGTGGCGGGGGCGAAAGGCGGCGATTTTGCTCATTCTGGGATTTGCCGTCACGGCGGTGACTTTTCTCTGGGCTCGCCTGTTCGGGCATATTATATGAGCATTCTTCTGGTCGGGCTCAATCACAAAACGGCGCCGGTCGAACTGCGCGAGCAACTAGCATTCTCCGAAGCCGAACTGCCCACGGTTTTACCTCTGCTGGTGGACGGGGACATTCTTGCCGAAGGACTTTTGATCTCCACCTGTAACCGGGTTGAAGTCGTCGCTGTCACCCGTTCGGATGTGAATCGCGCTGTCGAGTCGGTGAAAGCCTTTCTCTCGAACTATCGTCGTCTCCCGATCACGGAGTACGCGCATGCGCTCTATCGCTATGTGGATCGGGAGGCCGTCCGTCATCTCTTTCGCGTGGCGTCGGGGCTGGACTCGCTGGTTGTCGGGGAGCCGCAAATTCTCGGCCAGGTGAAAGAGGCGTATGCCGCTGCCGTCCGAGCGGGGACGGTCGGACCCATCCTCACGCGGTTGTTGCAGCGAACGCTTCACGTCGCCAAGCGCGTGCGGACGGAAACCGCCATCGGCGCGAGCGCCGTCTCCGTCAGCTCGGCGGCGGTGGAGCTGGCCAAGAAAATCTTTGAAGATTTCCGGAACACGACGGTGATGCTCATCGGAGCCGGGGAGATGGCGGAGCTGGCCGTTCAGCATCTGGTCTCCGATGGGGTCGGTCAGATCCTCATCTGCAATCGCACACCGGAACGGGCGCGCGAGCTGGCGGTGCGATTCCAGGCCGAAGCCGTCCCCTTCGAGGAGATGACGCAGCATCTGGCTCGGGCCGATATTCTCCTCTGTTCGGTCGCCGCTCCGGAGTACGTCGTCCGCCGCGACCAGATCGCTCAGGCGATGGACGTGCGACGCCATCGCCCGCTCTTTCTCATTGACATCTCCGTTCCACGAACCGTTGATCCGCAGATTCAAGACCTGGAGAACGTCTTTCTCTACGATATTGATGATCTCAACCAGGTCGTGCGGTCGAATCTCGAGCGGCGGGAACGCGAGGCGGCTCGCGCCGAGGTGATCATTGACGAAGCGGTCACCGAGTTCATGAAATCCCTGCGCAGCCTCGAAGTCGGCCCGCTCATCGCCGCCTTTCGGCATCGGCTTCAGGACATCGCCTACGGGGAATTCCAGCGGCACCGCCGGCGGCTCGGCGCGCTCACCCCGGAGCAGGAGAAAGTCATCAAGCACATGCTCGACAGCATCGTCAACAAATTCGCTCATCCGGCGATCACCAAGTTTCATCAAATTGCCCGGGGAGATTCGTCGGACCTCGACCCGGCATTGCTCGCCTTCTGGCACGAGGCATTTCGTCTCGGCGAGAAAGTCGAGTCCACTCGTCCGCCGGAAAAGGATTCGACCGAGCTATAGGATCAGCGGGAGGCAATCCGCCGTCACGATGACCAAAGAGACGCTCATTCTGGGGTCTCGAGCAAGCCTGCTGGCGCTGCGGCAAGCGGAGATGGTGAAGGATCGTCTCATCGAGATGCATCCGGGCATCACCATTACCATCCGTCGGATCACGACGACGGGCGACCGCATCACGGATGCGCCGCTGGCGCGGATGGGGGGCAAGGGACTGTTCATCAAAGAAATCGAGGAGGCTCTTCTCGCCGGAGAGATTGATCTGGCCGTCCATAGCTTGAAAGACATGCCGGCGGAGCTGCCCCCGGGTGTGACGATTGCCGCTGTGACCGAGCGCGAAGACCCCCGCGACGCTCTCATTACTCGTGAGGGGACGGGAACTCTGCTCACGCTGCCTTCGGGAGCGCGCATTGGAACAAGCAGTCTCCGTCGCTCCGTTCAACTCAAGGCGCTGCGTCCTGACCTGGAGGTTCTGCCGCTCCGGGGTAACGTGGACACCCGAATGAGAAAGCTCGATGCCGGCCAGTATGACGCCATCGTGCTGGCCGCGGCAGGGTTGAATCGGTTGGGGCTGGCTCATCGCATCACTGAATGGATTTCGCCGGATCTTCTGCTGCCGGCCATAGGACAAGGGGCTCTCGCCCTGGAAACACGAGCGGATGATCAGGAGACACTCGCTCTGGTGGGAGGCTTGAACCACGCACCGACCGAAGTGGCGGTGACAGCCGAACGAGCCTTTCTGCGCCGCTTCGGCGGGGGCTGCCAGATACCCCTGGCAGCATATGCGGAGATTCAGGGAAATGAGCTGAGACTGCGCGGCCTCATCGCCAGCCTCGATGGCCGTCGCCTGCTGAAGGATCAGGTGGTGGGATCGGTCTTTGACGGAGAGAACCTCGGTCATCACCTCGCCCGCCGCCTCATTGAGGCCGGTGCGCTCGATCTGCTGGAGTCCTGACGGCTCGATCCTGAAGAGGTGGTGCCCGGTCGCCGACTGGAAAGTCGGCACTTTTTTGTGGGCCTAAAAGCTGGGTATTTTTCCACACCCGGGTGGATTTCGCTCAGCCGGAAGAAGTCTGCGACGAGCTTCCCTCAGGCTAAGTGCTTTTCTTTCTGTGCCGGTCGGAGAAGCGCCAACGGCATACTGTTTGCTACCGGTAAAATGGACGGTGTCGCTGACAAGGAGGTGCGCGATGCACGAGCTGGAGCCGATTATCGAGCGCTACCAGGCGCAACGTCGGTTTCTCATCCCCATCCTCCAGGACATTCAGGCCGAGTACCACTATTTGTCCCCCGAAGCCTTGCGCTATGTCGCCGAACGGCTGCGGGTTCCCCTCATTGACGTCTACGGCGTGGCGACGTTCTATAACTGTTTTTCCCTTCGGCCTCGGGGGAAGCATTTCATCCGAGTTTGCATGGGGACAACCTGTCACCTCAAAGGCGGCTGGCGATTGGTCGAGACGCTGCAGCGCGATCTGAAGGTTCAGGAGGGGGAAGTCACCCGCGACGGACTGTTCTCTTATCAAACCGTCCGTTGCGTTGGAGCTTGTGCGCTGGCGCCGCTTGTTCTCATCGGGGAGAAATACTACGCCAAGATGTCCAGCCGCAGACTGCAACAAACGATTCAGCGGATTCAACGCGCGGAAGCCAGAGAGAAGGCCCCTCAAGCAGGGGTCTCCACCGTTCCGGCGCACTCTTCCGGTGGATGAGGGCGGCGATGAAAATCACAACAGGGGATGAACTGAAAAGGTTGCGGGATCACCTTCGGGCCCGGCAGGATCACAAACTGCGGGTGCGCGTCTGTGGCGGGACGGGCTGTCGGGCGCGGGGCAGCGAGGAGGTCCTGGCGGGCTGTCGAGCGGCCTTAGCTGAAGCTGGAGCCGACCGTGACATCGAGGTCATCTTCACCGGCTGTCATGGGTTGTGCGAGCGCGGCCCACTGGTCATCGCTCCCCCTCAGGGGATTTTTTACCAGCGCGTCGAGCCCGATGATGCCCGCGCCGTGATCACCCGAACGGTGCTCGGTGGAGAACTGATCGAACGTTTGCTTCCGACCGACCCTCTCACAGGACGACGGATCACTCATGAGAGCGAGCTGCCCTTTTACGCCAAACAACGACGAATTACCCTTCGGTTGAACGGCCTGATTGATCCGATGAATATTGACGACTATATCGCCTGGGGAGGGTATCAGAGTCTCGCCGCCGTTATTGCTGCCCGTGATCCGCTCGGGGTGATCGAGACGATTGAACGGGCGGGACTGCGCGGACGCGGGGGGGCCGGATTCCCCACGGGGAAGAAATGGCGCCTGTGTCGGGCGGCACCGGGCGAGATCAAGTATGTCATCTGCAACGGCGACGAGGGCGATCCGGGCGCGTTTATGGATCGCAGCCTGCTCGAAGGAAATCCTCACAGCGTCCTGGAAGGGATGATCATCGGAGCCTATGCCATCGGCGCGACCCACGGCATTGTCTATGTGCGGGAAGAATATCCCCTGGCCGTCAAGACCATCACCACGGCCATTGCACAAGCACGCGAGTATGGATTCCTCGGCTCAAACATCTTCCAGTCGGGTTTCAGCTTTGACGTCGAGGTCGTGCGTGGTGCCGGAGCCTTCGTGGCCGGAGAAGAGACGGCCTTGATTGCCGCCGTCGAAGGTCGCAAAAGCGAGCCCCGTCAGCGACCGCCCTATCCGGTGGAATGCGGCCTCTGGGGCAAGCCCACCGTGATCAATAATGTCGAGACCTGGGCCACCGTGCCGGTCATCATCGAGAAAGGGGCCGAGTGGTACGCTCAAATCGGAACCGAGACGAGCAAAGGGACCAAAATCTTTTCGCTCGTGGGCAAGATCGCTAACACCGGCCTCGTCGAAGTTCCCATGGGGATGACGCTGCGGGAGATCATCTACGACATCGGTGGAGGGATGTCCGACGGGCGCGAGCTGAAGGCCGTGCAGACCGGAGGCCCTTCGGGCGGATGCATCCCTCGCGAGCTGATTGACCTGCCGGTGGATTACGAGAGCCTGACTCGCGCGGGCTCCATGATGGGATCGGGCGGGATGATCGTCATGGATGATCGCACCTGCATGGTGGATGTGGCCCGCTACTTCATGGATTTCTTGCGCGACGAATCCTGCGGCAAGTGCCTCTCCTGTCGGGAAGGCACCCAGCGCATGTACGAAATCCTCAACGCGATATGCGAGGGAACGGCCACGGAAGAGGACATCGAGACGCTCGAAGAATTGGCCCAGGTGGTCGCCGATACCTCTCTCTGCGGATTGGGACAGACGGCTCCCAATCCGGTATTGAGCACGCTTCGCTATTTCCGCTCCGAATACGAAGCGCATGTGCGCGAGCGTCGCTGTCCGGCGGGCGTGTGCAAGGCGTTGATTCGCTACCACATTCGTCCGGAGAAGTGCACCGGATGCCTGGCCTGCATCCCATCCTGTCCTGCCGGTGCCATTGCCGGAGAGTTGAAGCAGCCGCACGTGATTGATCAGGGCAAGTGCATCAAGTGCGGCATCTGTAGCGAGGTGTGCACTTTTGACGCCATCGAGGTGGTGTGATGACCAACGTGCGCATCAACGGCATTGAGGTGACTGCCGAGCCGGGAACGACCCTGCTCGAAGCCGCCCGGTTCCTCGGCATCGAGATTCCTACGGTGTGTTACCATGAGGGATTGACTCCCTATGGCGGATGTCGTCTCTGCGTCGTGGAGATCAGCGAAGCCGGAAAGGAGAAATCGCGGCTCGTCACCGCCTGTACCTTCCCCGTTCAAGAGGGGCTGAGCGTGCGGACGCATTCCCGCCGCGTCGTGCAGGCCCGCAAGGTCCTGGTCGAACTGATGCTCTCGATCTGCCCGAGTTCCAAGACGATTCAAGACCTGGCCGCCCGGCTCGGCGTCGAGCGCGTGCGTTTCCCCGTGCGGGACGAGCAGTGCATTCTCTGCGGTCTGTGCGTGCGGATGTGCGCCGAGCAGATGATGGCCAGGGCCATCGGATTCGTCGGACGGGGATACCGACGAAAGATCAGCACGCCATTTGATCTGAAATCGGACGTCTGCCGATTGTGCGGAGGCTGCCTGTATATTTGCCCGGCCTGCCAGGCTCGCTGTCAGGGGCCGGACGCTGACAGATCCGTGTGTGGGTCGTGTGTGTCGCTCACGCCGACCTGTCTGCCTGTGTATGAGGATCTGGCCTGCTTCATGGGACCGGCGGGCGATTGCGGAACCTGTGTGAGCCAGAACGCG
>DATLZR010000033.1 GCA_035573895.1 Blastocatellia bacterium
CCGTGAGAGCGGTGGCATCGGCGAGCGTCACCTCGGCCACGAGGGCCGAGCGTCGGCCCCATCGCTTCTCCTCTGCCTCGAACGGTTCGAACAGTTGCGGCAGCGCAATAACGCGCAGTCTCCGAAAGGGAAAGCGCGAGAGGATGGCATTGCCCTGAAGGGAAACCGTGTTTTCGCCGGGCCGATCCCGCTCGTCATTGATGCCCTTGGTCAATTCCAGAAAGGCCGGAGCGAACGCGGCGTGCAGGCCGAGCGCCTGACCGAGGTCCCGCGCGATATGGCGATTGCCCGACCGATTCATTCCCCAATCCACCTCGTTGAGAAGAACGAGATCGGCCTCACGAAGCAGCGGATGAGTCTGCAGGCAGTCGAGGATTCCCTCAAAGTTTTTCCCCTTTTCGATATTCCAGGCCACGGCGCGTATAAACCGACGCTCCCGCGGAGGAACGTCGGAAGCGGGATAAAGCGCCGTCATCTCCAAAAGAGCCCTCAATCGCGCTTTGTTCCGCCGATAGAACTCGGACCGGTAAAGGTCTTCAAGAGTAGCGAAGCGCTTCAGTCCCGCGATCATCTCCTGATGCGTCCTGTCCCGCTCCACAAACACCATAGCTGTGCGAGTGAAATATACCGACGGTGGTTCGCGCCGAGCAAGCACGACGTGGCGCAAACCATCGCGTCTGCGAGTCGTGACCGGCTCGAACGTGCGCGCCACCTGCGAGCAAACCCTATGCGTCAGGGGGATTCGGGTCAGAGGATGATTTCTTCACCCAATCGGGCGTCTTTTTTCAAGACCCAGTATTCGTATCCATCGGGATCGAACCGGCGTTCGGCTCCCAACTCAGCCAACCGCTCCTCAAGCCGTTTCAAGATGCGGGCGAAGAACTCGTCTCGATCAAACAGAATCACATGGCCGCTCAACAGTCCCAGGTAATAAGGCTTGATCACTTGAGCTTCCTCAGGCGTGAGCAGGATCGGAGAGAGAGCAGTTGCGAACTCCATGCCGATCCTCTTGTCAAGTTGACAGAGAAGCCTCTGCCGCTCCAGCCGACTTCGGGGGAAATGCTTCTTGACGATGAGCAGATCTATGTCGCTTTCGGGTCGAGCCTGACCCCGGGCCTGTGATCCGAAGAGAACGACACTGATGAGATCATCCCCCCACTCGGCCTGGAGAAGACTGAGAAATCGCTCTAAATCTCCCCTCAAGGACTCAGAGGCTCTCATGGCCGATCCTCTCCCTCACCCTCTTGCCTGGAAGTGGGCGCCGAACAGCCCCTGAGCAGAAGCTCGTACAACTCGACGAGCCGCCGGGCTCCGGCCAACGCCCTGGAGGCATCGTCGCGAGCGTAAAGCTGAGAGGCAGGGATGAGGTCCGTTTCATCGCCGTAAAATGCCTCACTTCTTTCGCGAAGGAGCGTCCGGGACAAATCTTCGATCCAATCCAACTCCTCTTGCCAGGAAGAGGGCAACAAGGATTGGTATGTCCGAAGTAGAGGCGCGACGTCATGACGTTTCGGCGGATCTATCCCCAAACACCTGAGAGTTCCCTTCAGGACGAGTTCGACGATTTCTTGAGCCTCACGGACAACGTCGTCGTAGGATGCCTCCTGGTACAAGAGTTCGAGGGCCCGCAGCCGCGCCCTGGCTTTGCGGAGATAATCTTTGGCCAGCGCCAGTGAGTTCATAAGTAGCCGAATTCGTGCCGGAGAACTATACCACAGAGGGGGCGAGGCTGACTACGCGCTGCCCCAATGAGGGCCCGGCGCTTAAAAAGTGCTCGTCCAACCGATCAACCATAATGTGCCGCCAGGAAGAGGTCGAGGTGTTCCCGTTTAACGAGTGTCGGCAGGGGTGAAACAGCCCCGATGACTTGCCGCCCTTCTGGAGAGGTGTGCCGAATGGAAGGGACGTATCACCCACGGCGGAGGGCAGTCCTCCAGGTTAGCCTCTCTCTTTGAACCGAATCCACCAAGTTCTGCCCGCCACGCGCCAGAGTGTGTAGAGGATTTGTTCGCCGTTGTCGGCCCCACCCGACGGGCAGGCGTCGAGGACAGGGCGGCGGGAGAGGGACCCTCCGAACTCCTTGATCCGAAATCGTCCCAGCGAGCGTTTGTCCAAATCCAGCCGGCGTCTTCCCCTGGCGCATCCATCGCGAGATCGTCTTGCGCGAGATGTCGTGCTTTTGCGCCCACCAGCTCGACTTCTTGCCGAGAGGATGACCGGACACTCCAGCTTTGCTCAGGGTCTCGTGAGCCGTTCTCAGCCCTTGTCTGAGCCGACTCGGGTGGGTAAAACTGTAGCCTCATGAAAACCGACAGGACACGACCGCTCATCATCGCTCATCGAGGAGCATCGGACCTGGCGCCGGAAAATACGCTTCCCGCCTTCGCCACCGCAATTGCTCAGGGGGCAGACGGAATTGAGCTGGATGTCCAGATGACCCGCGACGGAGCGGTCGTGGTGATTCATGACGAGACGGTGGGCCGAACAACCAACGGGCGGGGTCGGGTGAGCGACCTGACGCTGGATGAGCTTCGCCGGCTCGATGCGGGGAGCTGGTTCAACCGCGCCTATCCCCGGCGGGCGCGCACCGAGTATGTGGGATTGAGAGTGCCCACTCTCGATGAAGTATTGGCCATGGTGCGACCCACGCCGCTCATTCTCTGCATAGAACTCAAGCCGCAGCGGGAGCGTATCACCCAGATGATTGGAGCAACGCTCGGCGCCGTCCGCAAAGCCGAGATGGACGATCGCGTCGTCTACGCTTCGTTCGATCACGAATTGATGAAGCAGCTCAAGAAGCAGGCTCCCCATGCGCACATTGCCCTTCTCTACGACCCGCGAAGGATGACCGCGGGCTGGTCGGCGCGAGAGATCATTCGACCGGCTGAAGAAGCATCTGCGCGATGGGTTTCGCTCCATTATACGCTGGCTCGGCCGCGCGTCATCGCTGCTGTACGACGAGCTGGCCTGGGCACGGCCATCTGGACGGTCAATTCAAAAGCCCTCAGTCGCCTGTTGACCGCCCTGGGAGTTGATGCTTTGATCACCAACCGGCTCGAAAGAATCAAAAAAGAGGTTGTGAGCGAGGATCGGTGATTCTGCGCTGTGGGCACTGAAGACAAAGCGCAGACTCTTCCGTCCGCGAAGAAGCACAGCCGAAAGTGCACTGCGAACGGCACAGGCTGGAAAAGCCTTCGGAAGGAGTTACTCATGGGGCATGGGCTTCCGCCCTGAAACGACGAAAAATGAGAATCGGCCTTCAGATGAAAAGTGCCCGCTGATGTCTTTCATCCGCGGGCGGAGATTTTCGCCTCATTCCGCGTGTGTCGCGGGTATTTTTCCGAGGAGGGTTTCGCCATGATTCAAAAAGGAGTGACCATTGATCCTCCGCAGGGACGCCTTGGTGTACTACTTGTTGGTTTGGGGGCCGTGAGCACGACATTTGTGGCCGGAGTCGAAGCGATCCGGCGAGGTCTGGCCAAACCTTTCGGCAGCCTGACCCAGATGGGCACCATTCGCCTGGGCAAACGCACTGAGAATCGCGTGCCCCGGATCAAAGACTTCGTTCCCCTGGCCGAGCTTGATGATCTCGTCTTCGGAGCCTGGGATATTTTTGAGGACGACGCCTATGAATCTGCCGTGCACGCCGGCGTGCTCGATAAAGACCTGCTTAAGCAATTGGAACCCGAACTGCGGCAGCTCAAGCCCATGAAGGCCGTCTTCGACCGCCACTATGTGAAGCGGCTTTCCGGCACCCATGTCAAATCGGGCCGAAATAAACTGGAGCTGGCCCAGCAGCTCATCGAGGACATCGAGAACTTCAAAGCCCGCACCGGGTGTTCCCGGCTGGTCATGATCTGGTGCGCCTCGACGGAAATTTTCATGGAAGTCAACGAGCAGGCGCACGGCTCACTGGAAGCTTTCGAGCAAGCCATGAAGGAGAATTCCCCCCACATCGCGCCCTCGATGATCTACGCCTATGCCTCCATCAAGTGCAAGGTTCCGTTTGCCAACGGCGCTCCCAACCTCACGGTGGATATTCCGGCGCTGCGGGACATGGCCACGCTTTACGGCGTGCCCATCGCCGGCAAGGATTTCAAAACCGGCCAAACGCTCATGAAGACGATCATCGCGCCGGGATTGAAAGCTCGATTGCTCGGTTTGAGCGGATGGTACTCCACCAACATCCTCGGCAATCGCGACGGCGAAGTGCTCGATGACCCCGAAAGTTTCCGCACCAAGGAAGAGTCGAAACTCTCGGTGCTCGAATACATCTTGCAGCCGGACCTCTATCCCGAGCTTTACAAAAACTTCGTCCACCTCGTGCGGATCAATTACTATCCCCCGCGCGGCGATAACAAAGAGGGCTGGGATAACATTGATATCTTCGGCTGGCTCGGCTATCCGATGCAAATCAAGATCAATTTCCTCTGTCGCGATTCAATTCTGGCCGCGCCGCTGGTGTTGGACCTGGCTCTGTTTCTCGACCTGGCCGGGCGCTGCCGCATGAAAGGAATTCAAGAGTGGCTCAGCTTTTACTTCAAGAGCCCGATGACGGCTCCGGGACTCTATCCCGAACACGATCTGTTCATTCAACTGATGAAACTGAAGAACACGCTCCGCTATCTCCGCGGGGAGGAACTGATCACTCACCTCGGCCTGGAGTACTATGATTGAGAGGAGGAAAGGGCCGCTCCCGATCAGGGCGGACCGGCGATGGTGAAATCGCAGTTGGTCACATCGCGCACGAACGGGTTTTGCTTGCTCACGATGCGGATGCGACAGCGCGTCGACGACACGGTGGGAACCGTCCACAGGCGATCGGTGTTATTGGTGACATTGTCCAGGAGCACTCGAAACGTATTCCCCCCATCCACCGAGATGTCTATGCGCACGGTCGCGCCCGCATCACCCGAGAGCTGCCAGCGGAGTCGTTGCGTGCTTCCCGCCGGATAAACCTCCCGGCCGTCGGGAACAGTGAGGGTGATCGTCGGCTGGCCGGGGATGGTGATCATAAAGTCACCGTCGCTCGTGTCGAAGATGGTTGGATCCGCCAGGCTTGATACCCGCACGCGACACGCCGTCGAAAGCGGAACCGTCGGCGGAACGCGCCAGGTGACGCTCACCCCCGTCACGCCCTCGGCGATGGTGATGGGGAACGTCCGTCCCGAATCAGTTGACAGTTCGACCTTGACCGGCCCGCTCAGATTTTCCTGGCTCCAGAAGATGCGCTGATTGCTATTGACAATCCACGACTCGCCCAGATTGGGGAGATCCACGCGAATTCTCGGCTGAGACTGCTCGGCGCCACGCAAGAGAGTGCTCGGCGGATACTTCTCAGACGGCCCGGTCGGTTTCAGCGTCGGTGCGCCGCTTGGCCGACTCCCTGTCCGAACCGACATCTCGAGCAATGCCGCTGGCGTCACTGTTTGACTCGGCAGGGCGATGGCGAACAATCCGCTCTCACCGACGACGAAGGGATTAACGAGGCTCACGATCCGAATGCGGGCGGCACGCGGTTCGACCCCCGTGACCCGCCAGGCCTTGACGTTCTCACGGTTGGGAATATTCTCGACGCGGTCGAAGAGCACTTCGGTATAGGTCAGGCCTCCGTCGCGGGACAGCTCGATGCGCACGTCGCCAACAATATCCGTATTTTGCCAGCGAATGAATCGGTCGGTTCCGACAATCCATACTTCATTGGCCTGCGGCGCGGTGACGGTGATGGACTGTCGCGCCGGGCTGATGGTGAAGGCAGCATCGCTCATGTCCGGTTCGGGACCGGCTTCGAGCGGAGCCACTCCGATCCGACAGGCCGTGCAGGTGGGACCAGTCACACGCCAGCAAGCTGACCCGGTGTTGGGGACATCTTCGAGGCCGGGAATGGGCTCGAAATTCGTTCCATCACGAGCGAGAAAGATCGCAACACGCGCGTCGAAAGGATAATTCGCCGTGCTCCAGCGAATGCACTGGGCGCTATTGATCGGCCAATCTTCGCCGCCGTTGGGAACGGCCACCGTCAGAAGTGGAGTTGCCGATTGAGTCTCCGCGGTGGGAAGGCACCGAGTCAGAGACCCCGTGCTCCCACCCACGAGAACAAGAAAACAGAGCGTAGTGATCCTGCCGACCCGCAAGCACCCCGAAGCGAAGTGCCGCCCTCTTCTTGAAACCGTCATCGCCTTCAAAGACCGGTCACCAACACAAAGGGACTTTCTCTCATTGAGCCAGAAACGCAAAGACCTTGCCCTGACCCTGACCCAGGCCGAGCGTTCCCGGCTTGACGGATCCAACAACGACGTCCGCCCGAGCGTCCCCATTGATGTCGCCTGCGGCAACGGCAACCGAAAATTGGGCGTTGCGTTCCGG
>DATLZR010000034.1 GCA_035573895.1 Blastocatellia bacterium
CCCGGTTGGTCTCATGTGACCTCAGACCGACAGGGTGGCATTTTATTCGATCACTTCCGGCTCGGCAAGTAAAATGTCTGTGAAATCACCGCATCCTGCACGCGGCAGACTCTCGGTGACACGTGATGGCCGCCTGTTCAATCTCGTAGTCGAGTTTGTCAAACCGAATGGAGTTTTCGTTTTTCCATGGCCCGTTGCCGCAGGACGTCAATCCAGACGGCGACGACGATGACCACGCCGATGACGACCGTTTGCCAGTAGGCAGAGACATTGAGCAAGTTGAGACCGTTACGCAACACACCCATGATGAGAGCGCCGATGAGCGTCCCCCAGACGGTCCCGACCCCGCCGAAGAAGCTTGCCCCGCCGATAATGACAGCGGCAATGGCGTCAAGCTCGGCCCCGACACCCGCCAGAGGAAATCCCGAGTTCATACGTCCGGTGAGGACGATGGCGCCGACGGCAGCGAGGGCTCCGCTCAAGGCATAGACCAGCGTGAGCCGTCGGTCAACGGGAATGCCGGAAAGTCGCGCCGCCTGAGGGTTCCCGCCAATGGCATAAATGTCACGGCCAATGGTCGTCCGGCTGAGAAACAGATGGAAGAGACCGTAGACGATGAGCACGACGACCACCGGAGTGGGAATGAAGGCAATTGTTCCGGCTCCCCAGAAGCGAAAGCGCCCGGGCAATTCGGAAATGGGGAAGCCGCCCGAGATCACCAGAGCAAGCCCCCGCGCTACGTTCATCATACCGAGGGTGGGGATGAAAGGATGCGGCAGGCGGAGTTTTGTCAGCAACAATCCGTTGGTCAACCCCAGTCCGGTTCCCACGCCAATGGAGGCGATGATCACCAATTCGGGGGCGAGGCCGGATTTTAACATCATCGCCGCCAGCACGCTGGTGAGCCCGAGAATCGAGCCGATCGAGAGATCAATCCCAGCGGTGATGATGACAATGAGCTGCCCGAGTGCAAGCAATGCATTGACGGCTGATTGCCGAAAGACGTTGATCAGGTTGTCGAAGGTGAGGAAATAAGGCGACAGGACGCTCAGGGCCGCGCTCATGAGGATGAGCCCGAGCAATGGACCGAAGCGCCGCAGCAGCGCGCCGATAGCCTCGCGCGCGGCATTGCGTTGTCGCTCCTCGGCAGCGGAAAAGGATTCATCACGCGGAGATGCTGTTCGGGGATGCATCGTTTGCTCCTGTGGCGAGTTGCATGATGCGTTCTTCGGTGGCCTCTTGCCGTTGAAGTTCGCCAACGATCCGACCGCGATGCATGACGAGAATGCGGTCAGCCAGATGAAGAATTTCCTCCAGTTCCGACGAGACCAGAAGGATGGCGGCTCCCCGAGCGGCCAGTTGACGGATGAGGTCGTAAATTTCGGCCTTGGATCCCACATCAATTCCTCGCGTCGGTTCATCGAGGAGAAAGATCAAGGAATCCGCTGCGAGCCAGCGGGCGAGAACGACCTTCTGTTGATTGCCTCCGCTCAAGTAGATGACGGGCTCTTCGATATGACGAGTCTTGATTCGCAGCTCGCGCACGAATTGCTGGGCGAGTTCGCGCTCGCGGGTGGGAGGCAAAATAAGACCGAGCCAGGCCAGCCGGTCCTTGACCGCCAGTTCGATGTTGAAGCGCACGGAACCTCCGAGAACGAGCCCTTTCGTTTTTCGATCGTCGGTGACCAGGGCCAGACCGTGGCGCACGGCATCAACAGGGGTCCTGAATCTGACCGGTCGCCCGTTGAGATAAATCCTTCCGGCATCCGGGGGTGGTGCAGCAAAGAGGGCTTCGAGAAGTTCGGTTCGCCCGGCTCCGACGAGTCCAGCAATGCCCAGGATTTCCCCGCGCCGTAGGGTGAAGGAAATGTCCGAGAACTTCCCTCGTGCCGTGAGCCCTTCGACGCGAAGAACCTCGGTTGCGACCGGTCGAGTCGAAGGGGCAGGGAAGTGTTGACTGATCTCGCGGCCCACCATCCAGCGCACGAGATCATCCGGCGTCGTCTCGGCAACTCGGGCGGTCGCCACCCGACGACCATCGCGGAGAACCGTCACGCGGTCAGCAATGTCGTAAATCTCGCGCAAGCGATGAGATATATAGACGATGCTCACGCCCCGCTCCTTGAGCTGGCGGATCGTCCCAAAAAGTTTCTGTGTTTCATGCTCCGACAGTGGAGAGGTCGGTTCGTCCATGATGATGAGGTCCGCCTCAAAGGCGAGAGCGCGGGCGATCTCGACCAACTGTTGCTCGGCGATGCGAAGTTCGCCTACCGGTCGTCGGGGATCGAGATCATGGCCCAGCGCTCGAAGTAGCTCGCGGGCTCGTTCGTGCATCTGCGACCAGCGAACCCAGCGGAAAAGCCCTCGCCTGGCCGGATGGCGACCGAGAAAGATGTTCTCGCTAACGCTGAGCGAGGGAACGAGCATGAGTTCTTGGTGAACGATGGCCAGGCCGAGAGCATGCGCCTGCCGCGGACTCTTCAACAGCACCTCTCGCCCCTTCCAGAAGATGCGTCCGCTGTCGGGTTCGAGCGCACCGGTGGCGATCTTCATTAAGGTGGACTTGCCCGCGCCATTTTCGCCAATGAGGGCGTGAACTTCGCCGGCAGCCACCTCGAAGCTGACGTCGTCCAGAACGGGGACGCCCGCGAACGCTTTTGTGATGCCTTCGAGTCGAAGAAGGGGCTCCATCACTCTCGCCGCAGCACAAGGAGATAGTCATAGATTGCTTCGCCGCTGGTCCCCACACCACCAACAAGAGCCGGAAGAGGCGGCCCGAGGAGTGACTCATCGAGGGCCACACTGTACATCCACTCTGGTTCAGATCCACCCCAGGGCCAGATCTTGGCCAGCAGACGGGAGCCCTTGTCTACGGCCAGCTTGACATGATACCAGCGACCCAGCTCGTAACCTTTGCGGGCGGCATCGTAATAGGGAAGGTTTCCGCCACCCAGACGGGTCCGCCCTCCAGGCGTGAGCCGATAAAATGCGACTTCCGTGAGGTGACGCCGGGAACGATCCGTCGCCGACTCGATCCGACGCGTTCCGACGAATCCAAACACAAAGGCTCTTTGCTGTCCTCCGCTCTGATAGACGAGACCCACACCGAAGGGGACCGCCGCTTCGGGATAGAGGAGATCGAGGCGCAGCAGCGTCTCGACCTCGATCTCATCGGGATAGACCTGATCGGCTGTGATCGCCAGATTCGCCCTCCCGCCCGGCCGTCGCACTCGAAGGAATCCATTGGCCTGTTCCCACGTCTGACCCAGCAGGTGCCAGGAAGGCTTCGGCAGCGGATCAAGAAAATCGTCGAAAAAGAGTTTCTTTGATGTGACGATAACAACAACATCATCGCTCGCTTGGTGATCTCCATCATTGACGGTGAGACGGATGCGATGAATTCCCTCTTCCGTGAGACTGTGCCGGATCCACGGTCCGCTCCATCCGACGACTATTGGGTCCCATCGGTACAAGAGGTGGCCGCGTCCCCCGAGATCCCCCGTGCGCGAGGCTGTTCCGTCAAGGGTGAAAACCTCACCGGGACGAACCGCGATGAGTCGCGTTCCCGCCGATGCTACTGGAGCCGTTCGATGTGGTCGTGTGCCCGCGGGAATCCCCAGGTAGCGATTGTTCGTGTAGGTACGGCTCAGTTGCGCGGCCGGGACCGCCGACAGGTCATTGTATTCCTCGATCAGTCGTAACGGATCGAACGCCTGCATTCCCGGCGGTAGGGTATCGTCCACGTGATCCCACCGCCAGGGTGCATTCGCCTTGTCGGTTCCCCATCTCTCGCCCCGAAAAGCGCCAAAATATCCCCACGTGCAGGTGGCCGTCCCCTGAGATCCTCCCCCACAGCCATCATGGTTGCGATCTATGTCCTCTCGCCGATCCCATAAGCCGTTTGGCTCGAAAATGTCAATCAGAGCGTAAGGGACAATGTCAACGTCCTTGCGGTAATCAGGGATTCCTGCATCCGTGCTGGGATAGTAGATCACACCATCGCCATTGATGAACCCATTGCGCCAGGGGTATTCCGGTTTGCGATAGCGCTCATAGGGAGATGGACCGTCCGGTCCAGGCCAGCCATACATTCCGTGCCCCCACGGTTCCTGCCAGGTTGTGGGATGAAAGACTGTGCCGGGCGGTGCACCGGGATCAAAGGGCAGGCGGGGGTCTCGCGGCGTGAGGATTTTGCCGTCGGGGGTCACTGCCCGCCAGACGACATCGTAGATGAAACCAGCGTTGGAATGCTGGGCTTTCTCGGGGGTTTCATGGGGCGGTTTGCCGCCCAGTCGGATGCCCGCCGCGCGTCCGGCCGGGGTGAGATAGGTGAACCAATCGTCATGGGCCAGGTACATCATCAGCCAGAGCGTGCCGAAGCCTCCATTTTCCGGTCCCTTTCGGATCATGTGCACGCCGCCTTCGAGATCATTCTCGTGACATTCACTGTCGCTGCATCGAGGCTCGCGATCTTGAGCGTGAAATGAGCAATAGCTGATGAAATAATGTGTCGCTGTTTCGACGACGCTGTAGTAGAGATAGGCACGCGCCCTCTCATCGCGCGCGGGCGGGTCGGGCGGACGCTCGGCCCAGTTTGCCCAATTGTTCAACCCATTCCAGTCCCCGTCAAAATCAAAGCGAGCGATGAAATCCCCGCGCCGCTGGAGGGGGTGATCCCGATGGGCCGGGTTTCCTTCATCCTGAGAATCCCCGGCGACTTCCGTATCCTGAAACAGGATGGGGGCATGAAATAAAGCCAGCCGGTGATAAAAGTTCGCGCGATCATCTTCGCGCGTGCCCGGGCGTGGCCACTGCGGCGGAGTCGCGCGAATTCCCACCGATGGCACCATGATGGCGAGGATGAATCCACAAACGCTCAGGCGGCGGACAATCGGTCGCCCCGTGCGGGGGAGTTTCAGTAATTCTGTTGCGTGTCTCATGCTGATCAACCTTTGTACCACCTGGTATTTTTTTGCTGTGCCGGGTCCATCACCACATGGGCAATCCGGGGGACCGACGATTTTTCCGGCCCCGATCAACGAGCTGCCAGGTGAACCGTCTCACCCGAACGAGCCGCTCGATAACAGGCATCTACCAGTTCAACGGCTTTGAGACCGTCCTCCACCGAGACGGGTGCGCCTTGACCCGCGAGAATGGCGTCAATGAACGCGCGGTCTTCCTGAACATAGCCCCAGCGAACCTCACGGTCCAGCATGTCAAAGGACTCAGTAAGCGTCTGACTCTCGAGGCCCAGTGTATACGAGAGGCGATCCATCTCCTGGGACTCAATCGTCCCGTGGTGACAGAAAACCTCCAGCCGCTCAAAGGGGAAGTGCCAACTGGCGTCGGCCGACGATGCCAGCGTCGCGTGAAGGCCGTTAGCGAATCGAATGAGCATGGAGAAGTCATCGCATTCACGATAGGAATGTTTACTGGCCTGAACCGTGAGCGCTTCCGCATCACCGAAGAACCAGCGCAGGAGATCGAGCATGTGGATGGTCGTTTCGTAGAGAAAGCCCCCGGTGATGGTAGGATCACCGACCCAGGGGGGAGACAAAAGCTCGCCCCGATTCATCTTGACGTGAGCCGAATGAGGCCTCCAGCGCTCGTCGTCCAGGAGCGCCTTCACCCTCTGATAGACGGGGGCGAAGCGGCGATTGTGACCGACCTGGAAAACGGTGTGGTTCGAACGCCAGGCGTCATAAACACGCCGGGCTTCGGCAAGCGATGTGGCCAGCGGCTTCTCGCAAAAAACATGGCGCTCGGCCTGCAGAGCGCGGAGAACCGGTTCCACATGCCCGGTATTCGGCGTGGCCACATAAACGGCGTCAACCCTTTCGATCAAGTCATCAAGGCAGCTCGCGGCGTCAACGCCAAAGGTCTTCGCGCGGGCCTGACAGACATCCGTAAGGACATCATAGAAGGCGACAAGCTGTACCCGCTCATCGCGCGAGAGAATCCGGGCGTGAAGACTCCCCATGTGACCGACGCCGACGATCCCCACCCTCACTCGTTCCATGAGCCTAGCCTGCGTCCCTCCCGCTCGTTTCCCAGGCATCTCTCTCACCAGGAGCCGGTGAGAGAAGACGGTAAATGCCGCTTTTGAATGCCGTGAGGGGACAATTATCAGCAGCGGCATCGTCTCGAGTCAAGCATGAGTGCCGTCGAGGATCATTAATGTTGGCCAGGGGAGCTGTGTTGCTTTGAAAGAGTGATCCATTCGGGCAGAATTGTTTCCTCTCGTTTGTGCCTGGTGGGAAAGGTGACGGATGCGATCATCTCTGCCGGGTTCTTGGAGACGGATTGAGGCGGGAATCGAGCTGCCGGGCCTTCTGGA